>PBYL01000234.1 GCA_002729595.1 Thalassovita sp.
AATGATGCAAGCTTAGTAGCGCTTTCTCACTATTTTGTAAAAGATATGATAGCTAAACAGAGTGGATTCATCATTAATGTTGCTTCTATGATTGCTTTTATTCCAAGTCCGTATATGGCGGTGTATGCAGGTTCAAAACATTTCGTGAAAACATTTACCCTTTCTTTTGCCCAAGAGTGTAGACCTTATAATGTAAAAGTAATGTTATTTAGTCCGGGGCTTACTTCTTCAAATTTTATGAATACCAAGGAGAATAATAATGACTGGGGTAAAACTCTTACTTCAAATAGTAATGTACAAACCCCTGATGAAGTGGCCAAAGAATTAATATTGGCCTTTGAAAAAGGGAAATTTTTCTATGTGTCTGGAAGTAAAAATAGATTGTTTGCAACGATGACTGGATTAATGTCACAGCGATTTATTGCCAAAACATTTGGTAAGCAAAAACAAAAGCAAATGGGTTTAATATAAATATCTTTAAAAGAATATTTGTTTATGGAAACAGTCAGAATTACAAGTATTACACAAAATCATCAGTTAATGGGTGTTTCGAAACCCAAACATCCATTATTTAGCATATTAAGATTCGAAGACATTAATCAATATACTGTTGAACATCAAATCCGAATTATCTTCGACTTTTATCAAATAGCTCTCAAAATTGATTGTCCGGGTAAATTAGTTTATGGGCAAACACCCTATGATTTTGATAATGGAATTCTATCTTTTTTCGCACCTAAACAAGTAAGTATTTTAGAACCTGGATGGCTTTTCCCAAAATTGGGTTGGTTAATAACTATTCATCCTGATTTTTTAAGGTCGTTTCCTTTGGATAAAAAAATCAAGGAATATAGATTTTTCGACTATGCAGTAAATGAAGCCTTGATACTATCGGAAGATGAGGAAGAGTCAATTGAAACTGTTCTGAAACAGATAGAAAAAGAGTATCATTTGCCGATTGATAATTTTAGTCAGGAGGTGATTATTTCCAATCTTGAATTATTACTTACTTACTGTAACCGTTATTACAATCGCCAATTTATAACCCGGAAGGTTGTCAATAGCAGTTTGTTAAAAAAAGTAGAACAGCTTTTGAAGCTTTACTTTGAAAATTTATCTGTTCATAAAGGTTTACCAACTGTAGAGTTTTTAGCATCTGAGCTTAACTGTTCTCCCAAGTATTTAAGTGATTGTTTAAAACAACTTACAGGTATGACTACTCAGCAACACATTCACGATAAGCTAATTGAAAAAGCAAAGGAAAAACTCTCAACCACCAATCTTTCTATAAGTGAAATAGCTTATGAATTGGGTTTTGAATATTCGCAATCGTTTAGCAAGTTATTTAAGAACAAGACTAATACGAGTCCAACAGAATTTAGAATGCGTTTTAATTGAAGTTACTGCAGATAATAATTAAACTATTAAAAGAGCTGCTTAGCTTTATCAACTCTTTTTTTATGCCCAAATAAGGATAAACAGATGCATTAAATATGAAACAAAATCTTATTGAAAAGCTGGTTAATCTTTCCTCTAAGAATATATATATTTTTACAATCATATTTCTATAGGTGTCATTAATGACATAAAAATATAACTATTCTAAGCTTATGTAAGGATTGAGTCGTGTTTTAATTAAATAACTATTAATGCTTATTTATTCAAAATAAATTTTACCACAAATACTATGTTATATTTATGAATACAAAAGACCTTAACCACTATTACTATGAAAAATATTTATGAAAGCGCTTTTATGAGAATTGAATATGACGAAAAAATAAAATTCTTAGTAGCCACTTGGTTAGAAGATACTTCAAAAATGAATGAGAGTCAATTCAAATCTGAGTTTCTAACCTATATCTTATTTGCTAATAGATATACTTACGATAAGGTTTTAATTAACGAGAGTCAATTCAATTTTAATAGAGATCTAAAAATACAACATTGGGCAAGTTCTATGATTAATGCAAAATTGCTCAAAAAATCTGAAAACCTTAAAAAGGCAATAGTTTATCGTTGTGAAACAATACATAAAGCGACAGTTCAAAGAATGACTGAACAGATGATACTTCCAGCTACAAAAACATTATATTTTGAATCAAAAGAAGATGCCTCAAGTTGGCTTCTAGAAGGAAGTATTATCGCCTCTAAAAGAAAAGTATTTCTATTTTATAACAATGTATTTACTGATTTCTCAGAGCAAGTTGAAAAAAGGATTGTATCATTTTAAATGAATAAGGAGTAAATCGATTGTAAGCAACCTTTTATAGAAATATTCTAATATAATTTTATATAAAACCATTTCAATTGTAAATGATTTTTAAATAGTCATTTGTAGAAATATATAGATGATGTATTCGGATGTTAAAATAAATAGAATAACTAATCAAACTAATAACTACACAATCATCTATGAATATTATCTACAAAAGCTCATTTGTTCAAATCTGTTATACGCCCTCATTAGAATTAATGGAAGTGGTATGGTCACCTTATACTAAAAAATTATTCCCTGCTCTATACCAATCTGAGTTTCTTACTTTTTTTAAATATCAAAATATACATAAGGCTCAAAATATCTTAGTTGATGAGAGGATGTTTAATTTTAATGTTGATACTGAGCTACAAAACTGGGTTCACAATACATTAAAAGAGAGAATGAAGTTTTTCTCTAAAAAAATCGCCATTGTAACCAATGAAGATGCAATCAAAAATAAAATGCAAAAGATCAGAATAGAACATGCTAAACAACTAAATATGCAAATTGCTCTATTTAAAGATAAAAACTCAGCTAAGGATTTTTTGATAAAAGAATATCATGTAGACTCTAATTAGTTACACAAATCTCTCGAATTAAATAAGGTTATATTCTAATTTAAAATTGGTGTATATCCCCCCTACTTATATACCAATTTTATCTTCGATAATTACCTCTTCATTTTGCTACAATGCAAAATGAAAGTAGTACTTTTTTTTAGACTATATCTGCAATATTTTTTTGATATGTTAGCTGTTTAACTTTACTATTTTATCGTTTATCAACTAAATTGCTTTCTTAAATTATCATGAGAAAAAATACTCCAAATGAATGATAAAAACGTTTTACATAAAATATTCACAGAAAAAGAATTTTCACAAAAAGAACTTGATATCATTCTTCCAAATTTCAAAAAGAAAGAATTTCTAAAAGGTGAATATTTATTGCAAGAGGGTAAAACTGCCAATTTCTATTGGTTTGTAGAGAGTGGTTTTATACGTTCATTTGCTGTAGATACTGAAGGAAATGATGTGAGTACAAATTTTTATACAGAAGCAGATATTGTTATAGATTGGCCATCTTTTTTTATGCGAACTAGCACCAAAGAGAATATTCAAGCCTTAACAGATTGCACCTGTTGGCAGCTAGATTTCGAAACTTTTCAGCAATTATTTCATAGTATCGAAGCTTTTCGTGAAGCTGGAAGATCACGACTTGTAAAAAGCTACTTTGAGTTAAAAAGGCATAGTACTTCTCTAATCACAGATCAAGCAAAAGAAAGATACCTCAGATTAGTTTCCGAAAAAAAACATATCGCCCAAAATGTTGCTTTAAAACAAATTGCATCTTATTTAGGCATTACAGATACTTCTTTAAGTAGAATCAGAAAAGAAATTGCAGAAGAAAAATAAATCAATTTTCTTTTCTTGTCATATGCCAAGATTTGTTCTTTTAATGTCCTTCATATTTGAATCATTAATTACTTAAATGATTCTAAAATGGAAAACTTAAAAGACTTTATGCTGCTCTTTCATATGGAGCTCAATCCTCATTATCACCCTTCACAAGAAGAAATTATTACAATGAAAAACTTATGGAGCAATTGGATTGGTGGTATTGCTCAACAAGCCAGATTAGTAAGTTCTTATCAGTTAGGATTTGAAGGAAATACTATTAAAAATAACTCTGAAGTAAAACCTGGCTATTTAACAGAGATTAAAACATCAGTAAGTGGAAATCTGGTTTTGAAAGCGATCGACTTAGAAGAAGCTACCAAAATGGCAAAACACAGCCCTATTTTAGAAATGGGAGGATGTGTAGAAATTCGTAATGTATTAACCACATTTTTATCTTGATACTATGGCTTTACCTAATATATATTCAGACCTTGTTCAGGAAAAACTTTTTGAAAGAGTTAATATCCTTACAGAATATACCAAGCCTCAATGGGGTAAAATGAATGCATCTCAAATGCTTGCTCATTTAAATGTAATGTTCGAATTAGGACTAGAACAAAAAAACAAACGTCCCAATTTTTTTATTCGGTTTATGCTCCAATCCTTTGTTAAAAGTAAAATTATCAGTGAAGTTCCATACAAGAAGAATAGCATGACTGCTCCTGAAATGATTATCAAACATCAACCTGATTTTGAAACTGAGAAAAATAGAATGTTAGAATATATGATGTTAGTGGGTAACAATGGTTCCTCCTTTTTTGAGCAGCGTGAACACCCAACGTTTGGCAAATTGTCTGCTACAGAATGGAATAACCTTTTCTATAAACATATAGATCATCATTTAAAGCAGTTTAACATTTAAATACTTAATAAAGAAACTTAGAACTGTTATATCATTAATATTTTAATCTAAAATTAAACATTATAAGGTACATCTTGATTTTACAAAAACTAGATTGTGAAAATTAACATTAAATTGTATCAGCCTAACAAACTGAAACACTTGATCTATACAATAAATATAAAATTTCTACTGATTATCAGTTCAATACAACATTAGTTATCTAATTATAAAATTGTGAAGAGTGAAATAAATCTTGACTTTTATAAAGATAAAATAGACTTATAATATGAATCTTATTTAATAAAATTGAATAAGAGCATGCATGTATGTTTTTTTTAAGATTTGCACATTTATTAAATAAAGCCATTTAATTAAACTACAAAACTTGACTATGAATATACAGCACATAAGATCAATAATTAAACAGATTGAATCTGCTCCAAGTAAAGTAGATAAAATTATAGAAAGATCTTCTTATGGCATATGCCTAACAGATTCGAATGGAATGTTTACTACTGTGAATCGAGCTTACTTAGATATCTATCGATATTCTAAAAAAGAAGTATTGAATAAACATTATAGTAAGGTAGTTCCTGAATCTGATAGAAAGTTATTAAAAGAAATTAAACAGGAATTTTTAAACTCAAAAAGTAATCATAAGAAGGAGCTAAGAGTACATACTAAAGATAATAAAAGTATTACCGTGAATGTAGAATCTATATATACTACTGTGTTCTTATTACCTCATAGAATTACTTTTATTGAACCAGTAGAATATTAATATTCAGATTTGAACAAGAAGGTAAATTTAACTTTTTATAGTTTATAATTTTATTGACTCAATAAGTTTCAACTAAGATTATTAGGTTAAATCTTTCTGCATTATTAAAAATCTTAAAATTAGTTACAATTCAACATCAAAAGTCAAATATAGTCTTTTGATATAAATACATATACCAAATAGTAAGCTGAATGAAGAATTAAATTCTTTACTTTTCTATTCTTTCAGAAGATAATATGAAGATTAAGAGAATAATCATATTTTTAACTAAAAACTCTAAAATTGAACATCTAATAGAAGCAGTTTAAAATGGTGAATTTTATTCATAGCTGTAGTAGACTAAAGATGTAAATATTATCCATTTTTTTATTTGAAAAATTGAATTTGAGGTTAAAATCAAAAATACTAACCATGATTATTCTAATCATCCAGATGTATTAAAAACCTTTTCAAAACTATTGTACGTTAAAGATCATAATTCACCAACACACACTATTATAATTGAGTGAATTTAAAAATTGGCTATTTGCATCATTAATTAAAATTAGACTATCTACATTCTAAATAATTAGGATTTTGTTATGTGAAAAAATTGAAAAACTACAAGATATGGAGGATACATGCGCATTTTCAAGAGTATTAGTAAATGGTTTAATTTCACACCGTGCCAGTTTACCTGGAGATACACTACTTACCATATATAGTTTAAATGAATTCCATTTTGCTGTATATACTAATAGTGCATCTAGTAAAATTATTAGGAAACAAGCTATTGATGAAAAAGAAATATCTATTCTAAAAACAGTTTATCCTTAAAAATTTAGGTCTTGTTTTTAAAAGAGTTAGGATATACAAATTGTAACCTAGATGTATATCCTACTATCAAAATATCTTAATTCGTATCCCTATTTTACCCTAAGACTTTTAATACACACTAAAATTTCTCCCCTCAATACATGTAAATTTTACTTTTTGCCATTTGGCAAATAATTCAATTTTTATTCGAACACCTTTGTCTCATTGTTAATTTAAAAAAAGTAAACGGATGGCAAAGACAGTTTTAGTAACAGGGGCTTCAGCAGGAATTGGAAAAGCAACAGCAATTTATTTGGCAAAAAATGGCTATAATGTATATGCAGCAGCACGCCGAATAGAAAAAATGCAAGACTTAAAAACCTATGGCATCAAGCCAATTTCTATGGATATTACCAAAGAAGAAAGTCTTGTTGCTTGTATTGACCAAATTTTAATTGAAACAAAATCTATAGATGTTTTAATCAACAATGCTGGTTCAGGGTATTATGGTGCATTAGAAGATATGCCAATTAAAGATGCAAAGTATCAATTGGATGTAAATGTTTTTGGTGCAGCTCGACTAATTCAATTAGTCTTACCAACAATGCGCAAAAGCAGATATGGGAAAATTATAAATATTTCATCAGTTGGAGGTAAAGTGACCTTACCAATGGGAAGTTGGTACCATGCGAGTAAATTTGCTATTGAAGGGTTGAGTGATGCGCTACGCAAAGAAGTAAAACCATTTGGAATAGATGTAATTGTGATTGAGCCAGGTGGTACAAAATCAGAAATGACAGGACTTGGAAAAGAATATATGTCAAGAGTTTCTGGTAATTCAACATATAGCCAGCTAGCAAAAGGTGTAATCAACATGTATACTACCATAGAAAAAGATGCTGCCGATCCGATCGTTATTGCTAAACTCATCAAAAAAGGAATTGAAGCTAAAAATCCGAAAACAAGGTATGTGGGAGCTTCAGGAGCCAAGATGATGTTATTTTTTAGAAAAATGCTATCAGATAAAATGTTTGACAAATTGATAATGAGCCAAATGAAATAAATTTATGGAAACACTTATCAACTATTTATTGCAGTTCGGTAATTTGAATAAACAGCAAATCGATTTGATCAAAAGTAAAGCTGTATTAAAAGAAATTAAAAAAGACCAATTCTACCACGAAGCTGGAAGAATACCTCGTGAGATTATTTTTCTGACAGAGGGAATTATGAGAATCTGCTATTACAATTATAAAGGCGATGAGATTACAAAGTACTTCATTGACGAAAATAACTTTTTGGCAGACATTAATAGCTATAATCAAGAAATACCGTCAACAGAATATATACAAGCGATAACCGATTGCTCTTACATTGCCTTTTCTAAAAATGCCATGACAGATTTTTCGATGACAATTATTGAGTGGGATAACATTATAGCAAAAATAACAGCTAAAGGATTGGCGGAAAAGGTCAATAAAATAAGCCCAATGTTAGCAGAAGATGCTACAGAGCGTTACCTTTCATTCTTTGAAAAGTTTCCTAAACTTGCTCACAGAATTCCTCTTTCTTATTTGGCTTCATATCTGGGAATTACACAGTCTTCGTTAAGTAGAATTAGAAAAAACATAAGCTAGAAGCCTAGTTATCAAAAGGCTAGTTAAAACTAAAGTGATTAATAAATATCCTTAACTTGAGTTATTCGCACCAAGTTAAAGCTCATCTACAATAACTGAAAGTATCTAAAAAACTATCAAGCGTTTACTCAATTACCCCTACTCTAAAGACGCATATTGTTTTACAAAATCTATCCAATAATTTGAGGAAATAGGAATGTTTAAGTAGTTACCTTCTGGACTTATTAGTAGTATGGTCGGATATCCTTTAATATTGAATTTTTTTTCAACAGACCCATCAGAAATAGATACTGGAAATGTATAGTTAAACTTAGTCATGTAAGATTTAACTTTTTCTTCTGTATCATTACAAGCAAAAGATAAGACCTGGATTTTATCTGATAATTCAAATTCAGTATATTCAAAGAAAGCCTGCAATTCTGGATGCTTCTCTCTACATAAGCCACACCAAGTCCCCCAAAATTCTACTAATAACCATTTTCCTTTAAAATGAGGTGGTACAGTTGTAATTCCATCCATACTTTCAAACTCAAAAGGTGGGCATACTTCCATATCTGAATTGACTAATCGATTCCAAAAACTTTGAAAGTTTTCATCTTTTGGGAAAGTATTTTCATAAAAAGTTTTGAGTGAATCTTTGTATACAATAGGTTTTTTTAATGCAATCTTTGAAAGGTCATCTAAAATTACTTCTGGATTCTTTTCCGAATTATTCAAATAATCTTTTACTAAGCTATCATCCTCCCCTTCAAATAAGATAAACTTTTCGAATAAGTAAGCATAACTAAATCGTTGATCGGCAATATCGGGAGTAAATTCAAATGCTACTTTTTGGTACTTATATGCATCTTTTTCTTTACCAATTTTTAAAAGTTTATTGGCTTTTAAATGATTTGCGTAGGCATACAAATACCTATACCAAGCTCTTTTATAGAGAGTAAAATGTGAGGCACTATTCGTGTTTTTTACTTCTTGCGGACATTGTAATTTATTGAGAACCGCTGTAAGAAGTCTTTCCGCATCAGGTTCTATATTTTGATTGTTAGAAACAAACTCATAAATTAATAAAGCATACAAACCTGCTGAATTGTAGAAAATATCATCTTGAGAAAGTTGAGTGGAGGTAAAGTCATTTACCAGCTTTTTTAATTCTAGATTATCTAAATCACCACGAATTATATTTACCCAGTACAATATCGGTCTGGCCGAATTCGATAATAAAAGATTAGAATCTGATTCAAGTAAAACAAGTGTTTGATAAGGCTTTTCTAAGAAAACATCATATTCCTGCTTCCATGTATCTGAATTGTAAGAACCCTTTTTTATAGCTTCCTCTTTATAATAGTTTTCGGTTTTATAATGAAAAACTGAATAAATTTCTGAGTGAAGCATATCGCGCAGAAACCATTTACTCTCTTTATTAGATGCAATTGCCTGTGCATGTATGAGAGCTTGTTGGGGGTCAGTCCAATATGTATTATAAAAATCATTTCTATTTTGGATTAGATTTTTATCAGGTGGTGTAGAAGGAGTTTGGGCAATCGCACTGAATAAAATTAATGTGAATAATGGGGTGAATAGCAGAAATTTAAATTGTTTCATTCAGATGATTTTATTAGAAGTTGAAGGTACAGGTTTGACTATTTGCAGAGCATCATATTACTATAAAATATCTCTAATTCAAGTTAATTCAAAACAGTAAAAAATGAGGTTGAAATAATGTTAAACACCTACAATTGGTATTCCCCTAAAGGATAATATTTAGTAAAGGTTACGGACATTTTTCACCAATTGTTTTACCTAATATCGAGTTCAATTTCAATAAAACCGTTTATATTTCACTATAAAACTAAATAACATCGTAATTTATAGTGATCTAAAACAGAAAATATGAAATCAGTTATAATCTTCTCATTAAGTTTTCTTATTGCTTTAACCTCTTGCAATCAAACAGATGATAATGTAGAACCTCCTACAGCAGTGATTAATGGTTGGAATTTAGAAGAACTATATATCAATGGTCAATTACAAGATGCTAATCAAACTCCCGCTACATATTTAAGTATTTCAGAAGATAATCAATATTACAGAAACTATATCACTGGCAATTGGTCATTCTCTTCTAATGCTAAAAACATTATTTTCTCGCCCGAACAAATACTTGAATTAGCTGAGAAGCAATATCAGATAATCGAAGTTACCGACAACATTTTAATAATAGAGTGTAATATGACTGAAGAAGAATACTTTTGGGATTTTCCAGAAATAGATGATGGTGAAATCATAACTATAAGAGAAAAGTTTGTTGCTAATTAGTTTATGATTATTAAGAACACAAATAAGCTTACATGCTATTCATGTTTTTAAATTTATGGGTTAGTTTAACGCTCAAAAATTAATAGGGTGAAGTATCTTCTTGTTATTATTTCTATTTTATGTATTCAGTCTATTGGCTATTCTCAAAAAAAATGTGAATTACTAGATTTTAAAGCCATTACATTGTGTGATAGCATACAAGTATTTTTGGGAAAAGTCAGACCAACCATAGTTGAGAAAAAATGGGAAGATGATATTTTTGAAATCACTATAAGAACCATTACAAACTGCGCAACTAAGAATATGATTGGTTCTTTCATTTTAACCTCTGATACTTTATACTTAATGCATTCAATTGGAGATATATTTCCAAACATTGGTGAAGTGCAATACCAAAATGGTTATACTCCACAAGAAGAAGAAGAGGTTGAAATTGATCTTTGCGATTGTTACTCACAACTAAATTATAGATTTAAATTACCTTATCAACCTGAAAATATAAAGCTGTTTTCAAAAAAGCTTTATCCACCATCAGAAATATATCCTATAGTAGAACCTACCTATGAAGTATATAAAGGAGATATTATTAATAGAACAGATTCTATTGGTAACCAAGAAGGAATATGGCTTTACTTTGATAGTTTAGGAATACTTGTTCAAGAAGAAAACTACAAGAATGGTGTTATAATGTATACCAAGTATATTGACTATTATGAAAATGGTTTTGTGAAGGAAGAACTTATTGATTCTGATAGTACTGTGTTATTAACTTATCACGAAACTGGATATCTAGAAAAACAATGCGTTTCTAAAAGAATAGAATATGATTTACTTTCCGAAAGTTACAAAAAATTCAAACGTAAAAGAGCAGTAGAAATAGAAACCTGTTTTAGCTATGATGAAAAAGGACAACTCATAGAAGTAGTCGTAGAAAAAAAGTAGTTTATAACATACTCAGTTGTCTATTTGACTCATAATCTTTTGCCTTTATAGCAGAAAGGCCATTTTCTTATATTCTAAACATAGAAATAGCTAATCACTTAAGTTTATAATATTTGATAAGGAATCTAAATCAGCTAACTTTAGTTAAGTACATTACTAAACGTTAAAAGCGCATGATTTACAACGGACAAGAAATTGAATTTCCTGCAATAATGCAATTGAGTTTTGTTAAGCTGATTGAAAACTTAGAAGATCAAGCTAACAGTAGTAATGAGATTGATGCTGCTCATGCTAAAAACATATTGCAGGTAGTTGAAAAGTATCCGGCGCTTAGAGAAGGTATAACTAATGAAGAGGATTTCGATAAATATAATGAGGGTATTCAACTCTTAGGTAAATTATTATTCCCCGAGGTACTAACTACAAATGAGATAAAAATACTGGCTCCTCCTTTTTATTTTAAACCCTTACTTTCCTCCAAACGCTTTGATAGCATTATAAAAGCTTCTGGCAAACCGTTTTCATTTACTTTTAAAAATATAAGTAAAGATGAATTCTATTTGTTCTGTTGCATTTTTATTCTGGGAAAATATTACGGTTATCCGGTAAATGGTAGTGGCTCTCAAATGTTCGAAATTTTAAATGAACAACAAGAGCTTATTCGCACCTACAAGATGCTAATTAATGCAGATATGAGTGAGTTTGTCCCTACTGACAAAGCTGTAGATATTACCGATGAAGATTTTGAAGAACTGATTAACAATTTTGGAGATATAGAACTTTGGAAGAAAAAATTCCCACCAAATAGCTGGATTTTAAGAGGCATCAACATTGTTAATTTAATGGACATGACTACAGAACAAGCTATTGGAGCCATTACTTCTAACCTGATTGTAAAAACACACGATTCTTTTGAGAAAATACAGTGGGGTATCAGAAAAATATTTAATAATGCTGCTTTATCTATTGGTGTTCTTTTATTAGAAAATGATCAATTAGTTACTTTCAATAAAGAAGGAATGCACAGTATTTTATTGGACAAAGGTAATATGCTAAATTGTAGCACAGAGCTTTGTAACTATTCTTATGGGAAGTTGATTGAAAATAAGCAACCTCTCATCATTACCAATGTCGATAAATTTCACCAAACAATGCAAAGTGGATTGTCTAATAGGCTAATGGCTTCTGGCATAAAAAGCTATATGGTTATTCCACTTGTTCATGAAGAAGAGTTTTTAGGTTATATCGAGTTAGGTTCAAAAAATACTTATGACCTACACCAAGGTTCACTTAAGTCACTTGAGAAAGTAATACCTATGCTTGCAATGGCTCAAAAAAGATTTAAAACAGAAGGTCAAAATCTAATAGAAGCTATTATACAGCAAGAGTGTACAACAATTCACCCAGCTGTTAAATGGCGATTTGAAGAAGAAGCCAAGCAATTTATGTTTAAAAGATACAATGGTGAACAACCTGTCTTTAGAGACATAATTTTCAATAATTTATATCCTTTGTATGCCCAAATGGATATAAAAGGCTCATCAAGCAGAAGAAATAGAGCTGTTAGTTCTGATTTATGTAAGCAATTGGGAGAAGTAAAGAAAATACTAACATCCATATCTAAACATACGGATATGGCTATTTTTGATGAGCTAATTTCTAGAACAGAAACTTATATTAAAGAATTAGATTTAGAATTGGCTGCTGGCAGTGAGCATAAAATTTTGAATTTTTTAAAATCGGATATTTACCCTGTTTTTGAACATTTCGAAAAAATTGACTCAAAATTAAAAGAGCAAATTCAAGCATATAGATCAATCTTAGACCCGAGTTTACAAACTGTATACGTAGAGCGTAAAAAGTATGATAGCAGCGTAAATTACATCAACCAAAGATTGGCTTCTTTTATAGATAATAAACAAATAGATGCGCAAAAGGCTTTTCCTCATTATTTTGAGAGGTACAAAACTGATGGAATTGAATACAATATTTATATCGGCCAGTCAATCACAAAAAATAAGAAGTTTGATGAGATTTACCTCCGAAATTTAAGGTTATGGCAGCTAATAGTGATGTGCGAAATGGAGCTCGAATTTAAAAAAATACAGAAAGAGTTAGACACAACCATTGAAATTGCTTCGCTTATTTTAGTTTACAATACACCTATTTCTGTCCACTTCAGAATGGATGAAAAGAAATTCGATGTAGAAGGTGCGTACAATGCCAGATACGAAATCATCAAAAAACGGGTAGATAAAGCCCATATAAAAGATACCAACGAGCGCATAACCAAACCTGGTAAAATAGTTATTGTTTACTCACAAGAACAAGATGCTAAAGAATACCTTACCTATTTAAATTACCTTTCGCAAAAAGGCTATGTAAAAGAAGAAATAGAAGATTTAGCACTTGAAGATTTACAAGGAGTACATGGCTTGCGGGCATTAAGAGCCGAAGTCATTTATAACAATCCGGTTACTGTAGATGAACTTATTACAGAAATGAATGGTGGCAATATAAATTAAGTACTTGTCATTCATTGGGTTAGATATATAGAAGTGGTGTATTGAATGTGATACACTACTTTTCTTTTATGCATCTAACTGAAATAGCTATTTGCTTATCACCAGTATGTCGATTTAGTAATGTGGAGCCTTTTGCAAAATTATAAAACCAGGCCTCGGTACTGTCAGACTCTGTTATTGTCCAGTAAAATCCATGTGCACCCAACCTTTCATAACTTCCATCTTTTTCCCTATTACCACCAAGCAAAGCATTAAATGCTGCCTTGCCACCAACTGTTAAGTTTAGATAAGCTAATTTACCATTATCATCAGAGTCATCATAAATACCACCATACTGCTTGGCCATTGTTTTCCATTCTTCGTTAGTTGGTAACCGCCATCCATCACCAAGTAAATTACATCCACATTTGGCAGCCTCCCATGTATATAGCCGCCCTAACTTGCTGCAATTAGTTGTATCATCTTGTTGGCAGTAAGACTCAGGAGTTTCAATAGCTAAATTTTTGGTCATCCATACCTTTCCATCTAACATCAACTTAGCACCAATACTTTTATCTGAAAGGTCTTTATCTGTACTTACTTTTGAACAATTTGTTATAAGAAAACAAACAATTAATAAGTATGTACTTTTCATTTTGCCAAACTTAAAATTAGAATTGCTCATGAGC
>PBYL01000235.1 GCA_002729595.1 Thalassovita sp.
CTTAAATAATTACTTATGCGATCGCCTTCTAACTGAGAATCTCCATAATGGACAATTCTTATGAGTTCATTTTTGCCAGAAAGCTCTCTTAAAGAATTAAAGAAATGATCTAAAGCTTTTTGATCACCCTCAGGAAATTGGATAGGTACCTTAAAATCTCTCAACTTCTCAGAAACATCTTCTTTATAGTTAACTGGTTTGCTAACTTTTTTAACAGTGTGTTCTTCTTTAGAATCATCTTGCTCTTCGTCAACAACAGATTCTTCGAGTGCTATAATGTTAGATATATCTACCTGAGGCTTTGGCTGCCCAAAAGCATCGTTAAAAGTAAAAACTTTGAGGTCTGTATTTTCTGATAACTTCAGCTTCTCAGGAGAAAGTAACATCACCAACCCTGACATGAGCCCTACATAGAAGAGTATTAATAAAATTCTAGATGGATTTACCATGTAATCAAAAAAGTTTCAGCAGTTGATTGAAAAGAATAACTGCCAAAAGTAAAAAAACTCTCTGAGATTAATGAGGAGTTAATCTAAGAATAAGGATATTTTTAAAAGAAACAGAAATACAGGCTTAATGTTATTAAACCTTGCGGTAAGTAAGAGTAAAATAAAAAAGTTTACCCCATTTATAAAGTGGGGTTAAAACTGTATAAAAATTTGAGCTACTATTTATGATGCAGCTCTCTTATTTAAGTAAACCTGAAATCCTTCAAGATCTTTACTTGAAATTTTACCAGAAGCCGCCGCTTTTAGGTAACTATCTAACTCCTCAGGATTCGGAACTGCACTTTTTTTGAAGATTAAAAACATGCAAGTTGTTGCAACGAAACCGGTAACCCCCAAAATCAAAAGATAATAAATCATGTCGTATTAGTTAAAAAATTACAATTGATAATAAGAAAAAGTCATCTATCTCAAAAATAGAAATAGATGACTTAAAGTTCCTAATAATTGTTAATTAAAAAGACACGAAAATCTTACCTTGCATAGTTTACTGCTCTCATTTCACGAATTACAGTAACTTTTATCTGTCCAGGGTACTGCATATCCTTCTCAATTTTAGATGAAATTTCGAACGAAAGCTGGCTTGCCTCTTCGTCACTCACGTTTTCGGCATCTACCATCACCCTTAATTCTCTACCTGCTTGCATCGCATAACACTTGTTCACCCCCTTGAAAGATAATGCTAAAGCTTCCAGTTCTTCGAGCCTTTTTATGTAAGATTCCATCATTTCCCTACGTGCTCCCGGTCTAGAACCAGAGATTGCATCGCATGCTTGAACGATCGGAGCGATCATACTTTTCATCTCGATTTCGTCGTGGTGAGCTCCAATTGCATTACAAACATCTGGGTGTTCGCCATACTTTTCTGCCCATTGCATACCTAAAATTGCGTGTGGCAATTCAGACTCCTCCTCGGGAACCTTCCCGATGTCGTGAAGCAATCCAGCTCTTTTTGCTTGCTTAGCATTAAGCCCTAATTCGGCTGCCATAGTAGCCGCCAAATTTGCTACTTCGCGAGAGTGCTGCAACAAGTTTTGTCCGTATGAAGAACGGAATCTCATTCTACCTACTAACTTCACTAAAGCAGGGTGCAAACCGTGAATTCCCAAATCGATAGCAGTACGCTCACCCAATTCCATAATCTCCTCATTCATGCTCTTTCTAGTCTTGGAAACTACTTCCTCGATTCTAGCTGGGTGAATACGACCGTCAGCTACAAGTCTTTGCAATGCTAACCTAGCTATCTCTCTTCTTACAGGATCGAATCCTGAAATAATGATAGCTTCAGGAGTATCATCAACAATAATTTCTACACCTGTAGATGCTTCTAGCGCTCTAATGTTTCTACCTTCTCTACCGATAATTTTACCTTTAACTTCGTCGCTTTCGAGGTTAAAAACAGAAACACAGTTTTCTATTGCATGCTCTGCTGCTGTACGTTGTACAGTGGTAAGAATTACCTTTTTAGCTTCTTTGGCTGCGCTTAATTTAGCTTCTTCTAGAATGTTTTTCACATGTACAGAAGCTTTTGCTCTTGCTTCGTCACGCAATGCTTCCATTAGTTGCTCGCGTGCTTCGTCCACTTTGAGGTTAGATATTTTTTCGAGCTTATCTATTTGCTCTTTGCGCATTTCCTCAGCCTCAAGCATTCTTTTGTCGAGCACATCTACTTGCTTTTTAATGTCTTCTCTTCTTCTCTCTAGCTCAGTTTCTTTGTTTTTGAGCAATTCTTGCTGCTTAGCAAGCGTAGACTCCTTCTCTTTTTGCTTTTTTTCTGTTTGTTTTAATTTGGCCTCGATATTTCGCAGTTTACCTTCGTTTGTGAGAAGCTGATTTTTCTTCTTATTCAGTTCGTTCTGAATCTTCATTTCTTTCTCTTTAGCTTCAAGCATTTTGTCTTTTCTAAGACCTTCTGCCTTAATTTCAGCTTCTTTTAGTATTATATCTGCTTTTTTCTGTGCCTCTACCTCGTACTGTTTAAGTACCTTCCTCAGTAGGAACCTACCTATTAGAATTCCTACTATTAGCGCCAAAATGGCTACTATTATAGTTGTCTCTGTCATCTCCAGAAGATTAACTTGTCATAAATTTAAACCGATAAAAAAATAATAAAACTGATAACTCAGCTCGTAGAGGAGATGTTATTGAGGAATGATTTATTGATAAAGCAAGCCTTCAGAACTAAAACTCATCTAGCATATTATTCAATTGATCGTTAATTGTATCAATTGATTTATTGATATGCTCATTTGCTTTCTGTTCTTTTAACTTCTCAACCTCAGCATCAAAAGCGACCATAGCTAATAAGTCCTGCTTGTCATTTATTCGCATTTGTTCCTGTCTTAGTTTAAGTTTATTTTCTATTGCTTTTGCTGCTTGCCTAAGGATCTCTTCATCCTCAGGCTTTATCTTGAGAGAATATGTTCTGTCAGCTATTTTTATTTTTATGAAAAAATCTTTCATAAATTAATGGATAGATTACTTACTATACTTCCCTGCTCAGGTAAGCCAAGCAGTTATCTATTTCCTTTATATATTCATCAATTTTAGTCCTGAGTTCTTCAGCACTTAAGTCTTCTACTGCTAAGTATTGTACAATCTTACTAATTTTTGCTTTATATTGAAAATCATTTAACTTCTCATTTTGCTCTTCAAGTAAAGATTTAAGTTTTTTATTTTCAATAACAGTATTTTCATACGCACTTTTCAATTCTTTGTACTGGTACAAAAGCGTCTCTACATTAGCAGAAAGTAATTCAAGTTTCTTCTCGGTCTGTGAATAATCCATACCAGTTTATAATTGTTGGGTATTATATGAAATATTATCTGTTAACAGCAAATTATAAAATTTTATTCATTTAGCGCTTTTTCGCTATTCCGAAATACAATTTTAATATCACATCTCTCTCTTTACAAAACCCTTCTCACATAATAAGCGCAAAAGGTAATTTTTATAACAAAAAATAGCACGAATGGCACTTTTTTAACTAATTGCTAATTTTATTAGCATCAATGTTTTTATTTTGAACATTAATATTTAATATTGAACTCCAATTCAATCCGAGCTACAGGATTCGATTACTATCACCATTATCAGAGTACTAAATAATTAACTTAACAATGAAAGAGATAAAAGTAACTTTACCAATTGTGAAGCACCGTGGCCTGCCCGTAAGAGTAAGGTTAGGGCTCGATCATTTCGTTTGGGAAACCCAAACAGGCATTATCTACTATACATTTAACAAATGGTTGCTTACTGCTACATTATTCTTATTAATGGCGCTAATTTACTTTATTAAAAGTAAACCAGAACAAATTACAAGAGTTTATAATCTTGTTCAAAAAGATGGCATTTTTACCGATGAAGCTGGTAAAGTGCATGATATCGATTTCCCTTACTCAGAATTTGATCAAGTTAATAACATCACTGAGCAAAAACCCGCAGAAAAGTTAAACCTTTCTAATGAAGAGCTGAGATCTTCTTTTATGGAGCAGAAACACCAGCTTATTTACAGATACAAAACCACTTTTGAAGCCAACAGAGCAGAACAACTCCCTGTAGAAGCTTTGCTTAAAATGAATAAAGAAATAAGTGAATTATTTATTACTGAAATTCTTAATCAGTTTGATGATGAGGTGGTAGCATTTTTTAAAAACACAGATGAAATTTATAAAATAGAAACTGCTTTAATGGAACAGGCAAAATACCATATACCTGCTTCTATTAAACTAGCACAAGCTGTAATTGCTACAAATTATGGCAAGCAGATAACAGACAACAATTACTTTAGTATTCGAGAAAACGATAGCAAAGAAAATCAAAGAACAGTTACAGAATATCTCACTCAAGAGCAGATTTTAAAATACAAAGAGTTCATTATTTCTTACGAACCAACTAAATATAAAAAACCAGACTTGTTTGCTTGCAAGATCAAACAAACATTTAAAAAGTACTATTCTCCTTGGGCATCTTTTAGAGATCACTCAACATACTTAACAAAGACCAACAGGTTTACACCTCTTTTTACACTTGGTAATAATTATAAGGAATGGGCTAAAAAACTAAGCTCGCCATTTCACGGGGGTTTGGGTTATAGCACAAATCCAGATTACGGCAACGAACTTATTACAGTAATAGAAAAGTACAATCTTGATTTACTGGATCATTGATTTACTGCGAGTAGCGACTCCAACTTATTTTTCCAACTAACACACCTTATGTCAATTTTTTACCAGTAATGTCTTCTGAAATGAAACCTGAAATCAGATTTAAGTTACCATTAATATCTTATCGCAATAAACCAGTTTTTTTAGGAATAAAAGGCAGTTCATTTTATGGTGAATACAATGGTGGAAATTCCATCTTCATTTTTCACAGTAATGTATTAATTGCACTAGTTTGCCTCGTTCCTTTTTTCTTACTTTTCTTTGGAGAAAGGCCACAACAAGTTAAAAATGTATATACTCTCGTACAGGGAAACTCGCATGAGATCCCAAATTACGAAGATTTTGAGGATGTACCTGTATTACCAGAAGATCCAGACTTTCTTTTTGATGAAGAACTTGAAGCAGTAGAAAATGAACTGTTCCAACAAACTTCGCACGAAGAATCTAAGAGAGCCAGATTTATAAAGGAGCGCGAAAAGTTGATTTACAGATTTAAGAAAAATGCAAAGCAGTGGCGATTAGAAGATATGGATAATGCGACTCTTGGTGATTTAAACAAGCAAATCTCAAATCTCTTTATTCGAATTATTCTGGATAATAGCAAGGTAGAAAAGCATGTATACAAATACTTTACTGATCCTACAGATTTATACAAATTAGAAACCGCTTTAATGGAACAAGTTAAATACCATGTACCAGCTTCTATTACGCTTGCTCAGTCTGCATTAGAAACTGGATATGGAAGCAGAATTATTCATAATAATTTTTTTGGGATAAAATCTAAAGTGAAGAACAAATCTAAAAATGCGCCTCTATCTGTAACTACAGAATACTATACAGACCAAGAGTTAAAAAGAAATAAGTCTAAAGTAATTTCTAAAAAGAAGGTATATAAAAACGGTAAGTACTTCTGGCAGTGCAGAATTAAAGATCACTTTGTGGTTTACAACAATGCATGGGAATCTTTTAGAGACCACTCAAAATTCCTAAGCGAAAATGAAAGGTATCATCCGTTATTTGTTGGAGGCAAAAACTACCAAGCTTGGGCAGATAAAATTGGCTCTACAAAATATGGTGGAGTTGGATATGCCACGTCTCCACTCTATGGCAAATTACTTAAAGGTATTATAAGAAGGTATCACCTCGATCTTTTAGACTATTAAAGCATAACAGAAAGCCAATCTACTAACCAAATACTCCTTAAAATTCCTTTTACTATCAATTACCAAAATTATACTTTAACATTAAACCAGTTGAATATACCGGAACTCTTTCGCTACCCATTTTTCTAATTGGTAGTTGTACATAAGGTTCAAAAGTTAAAGAGCTTTTTAAACCGATACGTTTTTCAATACCAGCCGAAATCATTACGGTGCTAAAAAGATCAAAGTGTTGCAAAGCACTATAACTAGTATGTTCTTCAACTACGCTTAACTTTCTTAAATTAGATGCTAGAGGCAATTCAAACTTCTCTACCTGAAAATCATAATTCTCTGATAAATAAAAGTAAGATGATACACCTGTGCTCACAAAATAGCGCTTTCCTTTACCAGAAAAAATATTAAAAGTGGTATTCAATGGAATTTCTAATGCAATTAACTCAGCCTCTACAGTAACCAATTCTGTTTTTTCATCAGTACTTTCTGCAACATCTGCCAGCGATGATGAACTAAATGAAGGTCTAGCATCATAATAACTATATGCCATTTCTTCAGTTGATTCATAATTAGACTGATCTGGGAAAGATTTAGAATTGAGTTTTTTAACAATTAAACCGGTAGAAAAAGTGAATCTTCTTTGAGGTAATACATTTACCAAGGCACCTAATCCATATCCAACCTTTTTATAGCCATCTACACGATTATTATTATTAGAAAAACCAGTAGCTACAATACTAAAAGATACATCATTTTTTAATACCACTTTCTCACTCTTCGGCGCAGGTACTAAGCCAAACTGTTGGTTTGCATCAGATAATTTTAGTCCTAATAAATTTAGGTTTACATTTTTAATCTCTGCTTCAGAAACTTCTTTTACAGTTGAATTTGAACTCAGCAAATTACTTTCTAAGTTTAAAGAATTATCTAAGTTTTGCTCATCAATATTTAAGGCATCCTCTTCACTTCCTTTCTCAGAATTAGTTGTTGAGTTGCTTCCTTGATTTGCGATTAGTTCATTGCCACCAGGGCTTAAATCGTTAATACCATTTTCATTCTCAACATCAGCAATTGATACAACTGAGTTATTAGAATTGCTTCTCGCATTTCTTCCAGTCTGAGAATTAACTTTCTGGGTATTTCTATTACTGCTTTCCTCAATACCTTTAGTATTCTCTTTTAACTCATTACTATTTTTCTGGAAATCAGATTTTGAGCTATTTTCTTGATTGGCAAGTTGCTTATTAGCATCAGAACTTAAATCGTTAATTCCGCTTTCAGTCTCAACATCACTTATTGATGCCACAGAATTATTAGAATCGTCAGTTGCTTTTTGCTCTTCTTGTGAATCTACTTTTTGCGAGTTTTTGTTACTAGTTTCTTCTTTTTCTCTTGCAGATATTTCCAGATCATTGCTATTACTCTGAAAATCTTTTTGCTGATCGTTAACGCCTGTTGTTGTTTGTTTTTCTGCTAGTACAGAAGCACTTTCATCATTATTTTGTATTTGAACTCCTGATTTATTAATCCCTAAAACATCATAATATTCAACAGAAACATACCCAACAGCACCCACAGTTAAAAGTAACAACAATGCCACTAAATATCTTTTGTAACCAAGTGTGTTTGTGTTGCCTTTTAGCCTGGTCTTCATATCAGCCCAGTCCCCCGATTCGAAAGGAGGCTCATAACTCGCCATCTCCTTTCTTATCTTATCTGCAAGCCGTTTATCGAACTGTTCTTGCATAATTTTTATCGTATAGTTGTTTCACCATTTCTCTTAACTTCTGCTTGGCACGAGTCAGGTTAGAACGAGACGTACCTTCCGGAATTTCGAGCATTTCCCCTATTTCCTTATGCGAATACCCTTCAATTTCATAAAGATTAAATACCATTTGATAATGTTTGGGTAATTCTTGCAGTAATGACATTATTTCTTCGGCAGTTAGCCTTTCAACAATATCAAAGTCGTATTCTTTTTCTTCAGCAGATGTAATTTCAGCACTGTTGATGTATTTTTTATTTGTTCTGTAATAATCAATAGCTGTATTAATAACGATTCTCCTCATCCAACCTTTAAAAGATTTACTAAAGTCATATTTATCTAACCTTGTAAAAACCTTAAAGAAACTCTCGTTTAAAACCTCTCTCGATTCGTCGTGCGTTCCGGTATATCTCAAAGCAATTGACATAGCATAGCCATAAAAGTGTTTGTATAACTTCTCTTGTGCAGTTGCTTTTTTCTTTATGCAACCTTTTAGCATTGCCAGTTCTTTATCTGTGAGCCCGTGCTGCAAGTTTAATTCCGAGTTAAATTCTATTTCCCAATCACGCTTTAATATTAATGCATCCAATATAGTCGAATTTAAATATAAAATACATTATTTCTCCTCTGGGGTAAAATAATATTTTGAATGCAAGCTATCTGGACAGAACAATGTTATTTTCTACAATCATATTAATTTATAAAAATCAATTTGACACCAATCCATTTTTTAATCTGACACAGAGGATAATGCTTTGGGCCTGTACGAGAGTTTTACTGTTGCTGCTGCAATAATCTCAAAATATTCTGCTATTTTGTGCCCACAGGTAAATAGAAAATGCAAAGAATCTTTTAAAGAGATTAAAAAAAGACATTCCTATTTGTCTTCTTAACTATTAAATTTGCATGCAAACACATAAAATTTAGACAGTATGAGCCAGTTAGAGATGGTAATGCCAAAAATGGGAGAAAGCGTAATGGAGGGGACTATATTAAAATGGCTAAAACAAGTTGGCGATAGTATTGAACAAGACGAATCTGTTCTTGAAGTTGCTACAGATAAAGTAGATACAGATGTTCCTGCACCCTTCAGTGGTGTGTTAAAGCAAATATTAGCTAATGAAGGTGATGTGGTAGAAGTAGATAAACCAATTGCTATTATCGAAACTAATGGAACAGTTAATGGCGAAACTCAGGAAGAAAACGAAGAAGAGCCAGAAGAACAAGAATTAGTTGTTGCAAACAGTCAATCTCACGTAGAAGCAGCGAGTAGTTTTCAAAATGGAGAAAGTGCCAACAACGGCTTTTACTCTCCATTAGTGATGAACATTGCTAAAACTGAAAAAATAACAGCTATAGAACTAGAAAAAATAAAAGGTACTGGTAAAGATAATAGACTTACCAAAAAGGATATTCTTTCTTATTTAGAAACCAGAACCCATTCCACTATTGCTCCTGTGCAAACAACAGCAGCAAAAGCTACTAATATTGCTAGTCCTGTTGAGGCTACAAATCTTACCAATAATTTTTCAGGAGCTCAAGTACAGTCTCAGTCTTTAAATGGGCATCAAGAAATTATTGAGATGGATAGAATGCGTAAAATGATTGCCGATCGAATGGTTGAATCTAAGCGCATATCACCACACGTAACTTCATTTGTAGAAGCTGATGTTACCAATCTGGTAAAATGGAGAGACAAGCATAAAAACGAGTTTAAGAAAAGAGAAGGTTCTTCACTTACTTACACACCAATATTTATACAAGCCATTGTAAAAGCACTAAAAGAATATCCCTTAGTGAATATCTCTGTAGATGGCAGTAAGATTATTGTAAAGAAAGAAATCAATATCGGAATGGCAGTAGCATTGCCAAGTGGTAACTTAATTGTTCCAGTAATCCGCAATGCAGACTATTACAACTTAACCGGTCTTGCTCTTAAAGTAAATGATCTTGCAGAAAGAGCGAGAACAAACCAATTAAAGCCAGACGAACTAACAGGTGGTACTTATACCATTTCTAATGTTGGTACTTTCGGTAATGTAATGGGCACGCCAATAATTGTTCAACCTCAAGTAGCAATTATGGCAATTGGTGCGATTAAGAAAAAACCTGCAGTTATCGAAACCGATCAAGGAGACTTTATCGGAATTAGAAATATGATGTTCTTATCTCACTCTTACGATCACCGTGTGGTAGATGGCTCTTTGGGTGGAATGTTTGTAAGAAAAGTGGCAGATTATCTAGAAAATTTCGATACAGATCAACAAGTATAATACTATACGCTACAAAAAGCCTGTTAAATAGCATAATAACCGTTGTTTACTAAAAGTTTAACAACGGTTTTTTTTCTAAATTAGAAAGTAAATTGTAACAAGGGTTACTGAAATTTTTTCAACTATTTTTTAATAATTTATGTCTTTTTTAAAAAGATGCTTCTTACCTATACTGCTGATTTTAATTTTTATCTCTTGTAAAAAAACTGATAATCCATTTAAAGGAAGCTGGATCGGTACAGCAGAAACTAAACCTTTTCCCGAACTACTTTATCTATATAATGACTCCAGTTTACTGGTAAAAATGTTTTATTCTGGCATAGAACTACACCAAGTGAGTAACTATGCTGTAGATGGAAATCAAATTAAATTTGAGGTAAACCAACCTGAGTTTAGAGGTGAGTTTAAAGGTAAGCTTGAGCAAAACATTATTAAAGGCAAATTAAAAAGTGGTGATAATATTTTTGATTGCAATTTTGTAAACATTGAACCAGAAGGCCCAGAAGTAGTAAGTCAGTTTGCAGGTTTTTATCAATTAGGCACAGAACACATCATTCAATTTACACCTTACGCATTAGATTTTTCACTCACTCCTCTTAGCATAACAGATTATAAAACTGGCAAAAAAAGAATCGCTTTTCCTAAAGGGAATAACCGTTATGCTGCTGGTGAAAGAATGCTTAGCCCCTACCCAACAGACTTTCAAGTTTCTTTTGAAAAAGGAAGTGGAGATACTTTAAAAGTAAAATTTACTTCAGATGGAAAAACTATAGAAGGTGCTCGACTAGCTGATTTGGATAAAATGATTGATTTTTCAGCGCAGAATAATGGCATTACTTTAAAAGCAAGTCTAAATCTACCTGCTAGTGAAGGGCCTTTTCCTTTGGTGGTAATTGTGCACGGAGCTGGTAACCAAAGTAGAGATAACTACACACTCGAAGACTTTGCAGCATTACTACCTTATTATGGTATTGCAACCCTTGTTTACGACAAAAGAGGTTGTGGAGAATCTGAAGGAGAGCTACAAAGTGCAGATTTCGAAACATTGGGCAAAGATGTAGAAGCTTTAATAAAAGCAGCTACTGTATATTCAGAAATAGACAAAAGCAAAATTGGTTTAATGGGAATCGATCAGGCAGGTTATCTCATGCCCATTATTGCTAATGACAACAAAGACATTCAATTTATTGTGGGAATTTCCACACCTATTCTCGGTATGCAAGAGCAAGAATTACATGCCTGTGCTATGCGAATGGAAGGTGATGGTTTCTCTGAAAGTGATATAAATGCTGCTTTAGCATATCAAAAAACAATGTTTGGTTATTTAGGTGGAAAAATTGATTCAGTTCAATTTCAACAAGCATCAGATGAGATGGCAAAAGAAGCTTGGAGCGATTATGTAACATCATTCGATAAAAAAGAATGGATTAATTGGTGGAGAAAAAATTACCATTTCTCACCCAAAGAACCTCTTAGCAAAATAAACATCCCTACTTTTATGATTTATGGTGGACAAGATCAACTGACAAACCCAGAAGAAAATCTTGCTGAGCTAAACAAAATACTTTCGGGCGAGGAACACCAACACAAAATTTACCCAGAGGCAAACCACTTTATGTACATTGCCGGAAACAGAGGCGACTTTCAACTAACAGAAATTAAAGGTTATCCGGAAGGGGTATTTAATGAAATAAATGAATGGATTGCTGAAAAATTTGGTTTGATTGGTTCAGAATAAATCTTCTGATAATTTAAATTTTTCTTAAACGCTTTTACTTTCACCAAATATTAGAAAGTAGTTTTGTTGTATGATATTCAAAACCAAAGGCATAGTTCTCAACTTTGTGAAATTTAGAGATAGCTCCATTATCGTTAAGATTTACACCGAAAAGTTCGGACTTAAAACTTATATAGTAAATGGAGTGAGAAGTAGTAAGGCAAAAGCTAACAAAATTGCCTATTACCAGCCTTTGTCTTTGCTTGAGTTGGTTATATACAATCGAGAAAACAGGGATATTAACAGAATTTCTGAAGTTAAAATTGAAATTCCTTACCAACACATCCCTTTTGATCATAAGAAAAACTTAATGGCGATTTTTATTACTGAGGTTTTAACTAAAGCCGTAAAAGAAGAAGAAAGCAACGAAGACTTATTTAACTTTCTAAGATCGAGTTTTATGTTTTTTGATCAGTTGCAAAACGATTTCGAAAACTTTCACATTCAATTTCTGATCAAGCTCACAAACTTTCTTGGATTTGCGCCTCACAAACCTTCTGAGTTGGGTAATTATCCGGGAGCATCAGACATTAAAGACGAAGCTTTTTTTAAAGTGTTGGAAAAACTATTTTATTCTCAATACGATCAATTTATAGAAACAAGTGGAAGTTTTAGAACTGCCATGCTTGAATATATTACTAAATTTTATCAATTTCATATCGAAGGATTCGGCGAAATAAAATCTCTCAACATCATTAAAGAATTACATTAATTACTAGATTTACTCAATTTACTATCGATGTTTACGTAAACTTGTAGTAACTTTTAGAATCTGATGAAGGTAATCGATACTACAAAGTATTTTTTAGCGGGCTTATTTATTACTGTACTTTTTTACTTTTCAATTAATTCTCAACTGGAAAAAATTGGTGCAATAGCTCCCAGTTCAGAACAATCTGATAAGAGTAACCCTACTTTTTCAGCTGGTATTTCTGAAGCTGAATTGACGCGTCTAATCGCAAAATCTCCAGAAGTACATGAGTATTATTCTTTTGATAATGAAGGATTGAATATTTATGCCAGCCCAGAAGACAAAACCCTAAACAAAGCGGAGTGCAAGATTTATTACGAAGAGTTTGCCGTATTCAACAGACTTTTTAAAGCAGCTGATATTGAAACTTTAAAAGCGATTTACTCTCAAAAAGATACTTCTCGCATCGATCTCGAACATTATAATGGGTACTTCTCAGAAAATGATTACCAACATGTAGATGGAAGTTTACCCTTATCAGGAATAAAAATCGCCCTAGATCCCGGCCACATAGGTGGAGATATGGAAATGGCAATTTTAGAAGGAAAATATGTGCGCATTAGTAAAGATAAAGGCAAAACAGTAAGTGAGTTTAACGAAGGAAACATTGCCTTAGAAACTGCACAGATACTAGCTAAAAAGTTGATTGCTTTGGGTGCAAAAGTAATGTTGACCAGAGATAAAAAAGGTGTAAGTGCTTTTAACTCCACTTACGATGAATGGCTACAAAACGACTTTGAAACTGCTTTAAAAACAGAATTAGAAGCAGATAACATCGATCAAAAACAATATACCTTCCTAAAAACCAAAGCTGATAAGAAAGAAATATTCCATGATTTTTTTAAAGGCTTAGAAATAAAAGAAAGGGCAAGAAAGATAAATAGCTTCCATCCGGATTTGTGTCTAATAATGCATTATAATGTAGATGAAGAAAACTACTGGCAAAGAGATAGAGTGCAAAACCTAATGACCTCTACAGAACAAAACTATTCAATGGTTTTTATGCCAGGTGCATTTCTCTCTAATGAATTAGGCGAGGTAGAAGAAAGAATTCAACTATTGAGATTACTTGTAACAAATGATGTGGTTGAGTCTATGAAGCTTTCTAGTTTTGTGGCAGAAGAGTTTACAAACACCTTAAAAGTACCAGCCATTAGCCCCTATTCAGAAATGGGTTATATTAAAAGAGTTTCTGTTTTTACAGGCAATCCCGGTGTGTTTGCTAGAAACCTTGCTCTTACCAGAATGATTCATGCACCTGTTTGCTATGGCGAACCTCTTTGTCAAGATAATGACAAAGAATTTCAGCAATTGTTAGATTCTAATAAGAGCAGAGTTAAAGATGTGGCTGATGCCTATTTTAATGGTATAATCAAATACTTTAAAAGACAGGTTCAGTAAAACCAGACTATCTCAATCAGGAATTTTTATAATTATCAATTACATACTGATAAATCTTGCCAGATACTTCTGCCATTTTTTCTATGCTAGCATCCGGGTTTTCTAGATTTTTAGAGAGTAATACCAAAACATATTTTTTACCATCTGGCAACATTACTATACCTGCATCGTGTCTCACTCCTGTAATCGAACCTGTTTTATGCGCAACTTTAACATCAGTTGGTAATTTGGCGGGAATCATCTCATTATAATATTGATCTAGCAAAATCTCAATCATCTTCTCATTAGACTCTTTGCTTAAAACTTCAGAGTTTGCAATTTTTTCATACAAAACCATCATGTCGTAAGCAGTAGTAGTATTGCTCATCCCTTTTTCAAAAGCTTTTAAATCTTCAACCCCTCTTAAAACCTGAATGTACGGTGCACCTAAATCTCTCATGGTTTGAGTAACATTCTTAGCACCTACTTTCTCAATAATCAGATTTGTACCCAGATTACTACTTTTAATAATCATTTTATACATCACATCATAAAGCGGCAAAGAATCGCCAATCACTTGATAGAGTTCATTTTCAGAATCATCTTTAATCACAAACTCACTGCTATCTACAATGCTGTAAAAGTTATTTTTGATTAGAATAGAATCGGATAAATCTAATTTGCCTGCTTCTACTTGTTTAAAAACTTCGAACATCACAGGGGTTTTCATGGTGCTGGCAGCATGAAACTCTTCAGTAGCATTAATTAAGATAGAATCTTGAGGATTGAACAAAGGAAGAAAAGCCAAAGCAAAATCACCTTTTTCAGCATTGAGCATTTCTTGAATCTCTGCTTTAAGCTGATCTTTAGTGGTAGTGCTTTCTTTTATCTTTCCGCAAGAAAAAGAAATTGCA
>PBYL01000236.1 GCA_002729595.1 Thalassovita sp.
GTAAAGGTTTGCGCCAAACATTCAGTAAAGAGTAAGCAAGTAAGTTTACTCTTACATCATTGTATTCGAAAATAGTTCCCGGCTCATTGAGCTTGCGGTTTTTCCAATCGTCTATATCACCTTCTCTTGGAGGTCTATCTGCCCAATCTTTCATGCCAAACAGTTCGCCACTCCAATCAGAAGACTGAGTAAGTAGATGGTGCCAGTTAATTTTACTGTTGTGTCTACCTTGAAAAGTGCCATCCCAAACATAGTCGGCTACTTTATCATCAGTATTCGCTATAAGCCCAGCATCAAATGCCAAACCTGCAACCGTTGAGAGGTAACTTTTGGTTACACTAAATGTCATATCTACTCGATTAACATCTCCCCAAGAAGCTACAATTTTACCACCTTTTAAGATGAGTCCTGCGGGTCCACCTCTTTCTCTTACTGGCCCTGCCAAATAATGGAATGGTTCTCTTTCGAAGCCTTTTAAAATTGCCTGTTTTAAATCTTTCGATTCTGAATATTCATTCTCATTGGCAAAGTTGATGGCTTCGTCTAGCAGTTTTTGATTTGCCCCTGCATCTTTCACTGTAATGGTTTCCCAATCGGCAGTTGCAGCAGGAAAGTAGACTTTTTGTGAATAAACTTGTGATGTAGTGAAGCAGATTGCCAGACTGCAAAAGATAAATACTAGTCTGGCTAATTTGTTAGATTTAGTAATTGTTGTAGTATGCATAAATATTAATTATGAATTGAGTATGTTTTCAATATTACTCAGTTCCTCTTCAGAAAAATCTGTGTTTTTGAGACAGTGTAAACTGTTTTCTAACTGATTTACAGAACTAGTTCCGATTAATACTGTAGTAATTCTTTTGTCTTTAAGAATCCATGCAAGTGCCATTTGAGCCATAGTTTGCTCTCTTGCTTCGGCAATCTCATTCAGTTTTTTAACCTTTTCTATTTTGTCGAGCGTAATAGAATCTTCTTGTAAGAATCCCCAAGACTTAGCTGCTCTAGAATCTTTAGGAATACCTTTTAAGTACTTATTGGTTAGTAAACCTTGCTCAAGTGGTGAAAAAGGAATACATCCAACGCCATTTTTCTCTAGTACATCCAGTAAACCATCTTCTTCTACCCAGCGATCAAACATTGAGTATCTCGGTTGGTGAATAAGGCATGGAGTTCCCAAATCATTTAAGATTTCGATAGCCTTTGCAGTTTGGTCGGCTCTATAGTTAGATAGACCTACATACAATGCTTTTCCTTGTTTTACAATGCTGGCTAAAGCACCCATTGTTTCTTCTAAAGGAGTATTAGGGTCTGGTCTGTGCGAATAGAAAATATCAACATAGTCTAGCCCCATTCTTTTTAAACTTTGATCGAGACTGCTAATTAAGTATTTTCTTGATCCCCATTCGCCATATGGCCCTGGCCACATTCTATATCCAGCTTTACTAGAAATGATTAACTCATCTCTGTAAGCGCCTAAATCTTGCTTAAGTATTTTACCAAAGTTCTCTTCGGCAGAGCCAGGAGGAGGCCCGTAATTGTTGGCTAAGTCAAAGTGTGTAACACCTAGATCAAAAGCTCTTCGCGCCATGGCTCTTCCATTTTCATAAACATCTACACCCCCGAAGTTATGCCATAAGCCAAGCGAAACGGCTGGTAATAGTAAACCACTAGTGCCACATCGATTATATGGAATCTCTTCGTATCTAGATTCTGATGGTTTGTATTGATTCATATTTAAGTATTTGTTTTGATTTTGCTAATTTATACTCTTGTTAATTTGTTGATAATCTGTTTATGCTGAGGGTATTCTTCTAATAAGTCTGCTCTTTTTGCTAATTCGAAATCTTCGAACTCGAAACCGGGAGCTACTGTACACCCGACTAATGCATAGCTATTTGCATCGTCTACTTTGGCTCCGAACCAATATCCACCCGGAACAACTGCTTGAAAAACTTCTCCTTTTTCGAAGTCGCTACCAAGTTTAATTTCGAAGTAATCGTGTTGATTAAATGCATAAACTGTTAGTGAACTGCCTGCATAAAAATGCCACATTTCGTCTGAAGTAATTCTGTGAAGCGAAGAGAAATCTTTGCTTTCGAGCAAGAAATAAATGCCTGTTGAGAAGACACGATCGCTTTTATATTTAAGCGGTAAATGTGCTTCTTTGTACAATTCATTACATCTATAAGTCTCTTTATAATAACCTCCTTCCGGATGTCTTTCCATGTTGAGTTGCTCAATCCAGTAAGGCGCAGTTTTTTTTTTCGGCATAATTAATACATCTTATAACAATGTGCTAGAAATTGAATTTGGGAGTTCGTTTAACAACTCTCTATATTTTGATGATAAATTATCTATCAATTTGAAATATTAAAAAAAATTAGTGCAATTATTAATATTCTTAAAATAATATTGGCTAAAAGAAGACTATTGCTATTCGAAATACACACTGTAAATATGTATTGCACAGAAGTGTACATAGACATTAATCACTAAAATGTGATAAAATTAGCACCTGCAATTTCTTTGAAAATTAGCTGTCTTGTATTATTTTTCATGTAACAACTTACGAAATCAAACATCACGGCTAACAATTTCTTTTTACTAGAGATTTAAATATTGATATATAATTTATTATATTCAATGACTATCCGATTGTAATTTTTTCAAAATTCGTCAATCATTTCTAGGATCCACTAACTGAATCAGCAATGTTTTTTTTTAATTATAAATCTATACGTTCAGATTAAATTGACACAACTACCATGAGAAATCCCAGTATTTTATTGATTTTGGTGATTGGTTTTTTCGCCAGTTGCAGCAGTTCTAAAGATTACCTAATTGAGTCGGATTACAGTTACCACGGTAAATTTAGAAAATATAAAACATTCACCTTTGTAGATCAAACAGATGAGAATGAAAATCCAGAAGTATTTAATCCTATTATAGAAGATGCGATTAAATACAGAATGAAACTGCAAGGCTATAAGCATACTGATAATAAACCTAACCTTCTGGTTTCTTACAGAATGTTCTTCGAAGACTTTGATTTTATGGGTTATCAGCAGCCTGATATAGAAGCTTGGGCAAAAAGGGAAAACATAGACGAAGATTACGATCCAGTAAAATACGCGCTTAAAAAGGGAACTTTACTTATCTTGTTGCACGACAGAAAGAAAAGAAGAGTAATATGGCAGGGATATGCTTCAGGGGTATTTGGTAATAAAGAATTCGATAACGATCGTTATCTGAAACGCGCAGTGAGGTCAATTTACGATCAGTACAGATTTTTTGCAGAAGGATATATGGTTAAAAACGTCGACTAATTTTATATGAGGTAGTTTTATTACTACCTCTTTTTTTTGAGTACTTTAGCAGAGGTTGAATTTTTTACTGTTGTGGACGAAGATAAAAAAGTACTTCCTGAAAAATATTATCACACCTATTATCACGACTTACTAGCTTTTATTGAGAGTAAGTATCAGCACCTCTTATCTACAGCCGAAAAAAGATTTATTGTTGAGTTTAAGAAACTCGATACAGATAGCCAATGCCTTTATTTAAGGCTACAAAACAGAAAAGGAAAGTTTTTCAGGTTTAGTAAGTTTAGTTATCCAGAAATTTTAGACATAAGAAAAAGTCTGCAAATCCTCATTAAGAAAGGTTTTAGCGCAGTAGTAGATATAGAAATCTACGAAGAGATTGCTCATGTGCTTAACCTATACAATCGGAATGAGCTAGTAGAATTGGCTCAGTTTTTTGAAATTCCCAAAGCTGGTTTTAGTAAGTTGAAGAAGCTGGAATTGGTAAACTTTTTACTCAAACAAATTCCGCTCGAAGAACTAATCTCTTGTTTTCAAGACGATCCGGTAATAGTCCAGAAATATGCAGAAGAAGCTCAAATGATTCAGTTTCTGTATTTCGGTACTACAAACCTAGATATGTCTCAATTTGTAATTAGAGACTTGGGCAATATGCGTTTTGAAGCGATAAATGAAGAATTGTTAAGTGCCGGTTTTGAGTCTAGAAAAGATGCAGAAGACAAATTGATGCTTTCTTTAGCTTACAAGTTTTTTAGAGAAGTAAGGCAAGAAGGTGATGGAGAAGATTTTTATAACTTAATTAGCTGCTGGCTAGAAAATACGCATGAAATCAGTTCAACTGCACAACCTTTATACGATAGACTAATTTTAAGAAGTGCTCGATTTTTAGAGCAACAACGTCTATTCGAAGAAGCACTTCAAATTTATGCTTATACCAACAAAGCACCTTCGAGAGAAAGAAGAATTAGAATTTTGCATAAAAGAGGAGAGGTAGAGGCTGCATTAAGTTTGTGTAATGCCATTATTGAATGCCCCGAAAATGCCGACGAGAAATACTTTGCAAAAGACTTTTTGACCAAGCTAGAAGGGAAGAAGTTTATTAAAAGTACGCGTAGGTTTCAAAAACAGTCCGAAACGATTACGATTAGTAGTAGCTGGCAATATCAGGTAGAAATGGGCGTGCTCGATTATTATATGAACGAAAAGCAGATGCAGGGTTTCTTCTCAGAAAACTTTCTTTGGAGAGCTTTATTCGGGCTATTTTTCTGGGACATTATTTTTGACGAAGCTGCCACTGGTTTTCATAATCCATTTCAACGAAGCCCAGACGATTTGTTTACCTCAGATTTTTTAATTGGTAGAAAAGCAGCCATAGAAGAAAAGCTCAGTTTGTTAAAAAACAAGAAGCAACTTTTTGAGCAACTTACCAATACCTATAATGAAAAGTACGGCATGGCGAACCCTGTAATTAGCTGGTTCGAAGATTTGCTGCCCATGTTGCAGATATTTATTAGTAAAGTAGATACTAAGGCTTTAAGAGAAGTACTAATAAGTATGTGTGAAAACTTGAGAGATAATTCACGCGGTTTTCCAGATTTGTTTATTTGGGATGCAGATACTTATCTGTTTGTGGAGGTTAAATCTCCAAACGATACGCTTTCTGCTCAACAGTTACATTGGTTGGAGTTATTTAACGAAGTAGGTATAAATGCACAGCTTATGAATGTGCAATGGAAATAAAAAAAGGCTTTTCTGTAGAAAAGCCTTTTTTTATATAATTCAGTAGCAATTAAAATTCTTCAGTTTTAGAGAAGAAGAATGAACCTTCTATTGCAGCATTTTCATCAGAATCTGATCCGTGTACTGCGTTTGCCTCAATAGATTTAGCATATAATTTTCTAATTGTTCCTTCTTCTGCATCTGCTGGGTTTGTAGCTCCGATTAATTTACGGAAATCAGCTACAGCGTTGTCTTTTTCTAAGATCATCGCCATAATAGCACCTGAGCTCATGTAGTTGCAAAGGTCGTTGTAGAAAGGACGCTCTTTGTGTACTTCATAAAATTGTCCAGCTCTTTCGGCAGTTAATTTAGTAACTTTAGCAGCTACGATTCTAAATCCTGCTTCTTCAATCATTTTAGTAATTGCTCCACAATTGCCATCTCCAAATGCATCAGGCTTAACCATTGTAAATGTTCTGTTACTTGCCATATCTCTTTTGATTTTATTGTATACCAGTTAGGCAGCAAAGCTAGGATAAATATTCAATAATTCTTGATGTTTGGGTTTTAAAAATTGGTTATTTTCATCAACTTAGCAGCAAAATTTACTATCAGACTAAAATCCAGTATTGATTATTAGTTTTTCAAACAGCTTTAGAGCTTATTTAAATTTTTTTATAACAACCCATGAAATTAGGAATTATACGTGAAGGAAAAATTCCGGTGGATAAGAGAGTGGCGCTTACACCGGAGCAATGTGTTAAGGTGAGTGAGAAATTCCCTTCTGTCGAGATTTTCATACAAAAAAGTCCGCTTAGATGTTACAAAGATTCTGAGTATGCTGCATTGGGTTTTGATGTAGTAGAAGATGTTTCGGACTGTGATATTTTAATGGGTATTAAAGAAGTGCCTATTTCAGATCTATTGGCAAAAAAAACCTATCTGTTCTTTTCTCATACTATAAAAAAGCAAGCTTATAACAGAGATTTACTCATTTCTATTCTTAATAATAAGGTAAAGCTTATCGATTACGAAACGCTTACGAATACTAAAAAAGAAAGAGTAATTGCTTTTGGTAGGTATGCTGGACTTGTAGGAGCTTATAATGGTATAAGAGTTTGGGGGCTTAGAAATAATGCTTTCGATTTAAAACCAGCTCACAAGTGTTTCGATCTGGAAGAAATGAAAAGTGAGTTTGCCAATGTAAAGCTGGCAAATATTAAAATAGTACTTACTGGTAGTGGAAGAGTAGCTAATGGCGGCATGGAAGTGCTAGATGGAATGGGTATTAAAAAAGTAAGCCCGAATGATTTAGTTGCAAAAGACTTTGATTATCCGGTTTATGCGCAGTTAGATATGTCTGATTATAACAAGCGTAAAGACGGTAAGAAGTTTAAAATGCAAGATTTCTTTGATCATCCGGAAGAGTATGAGTCTACTTTTGAGAGATATACCAAAACGGCAGATGTGCTAATTGCTGGAGCTTACTGGGACCCAAAAGCGCCTGTGCTCTTTACCAGAGAAGATGCTAAAAAAGATAGTTTTAAAATTAAGGTAATTGCAGATATTACTTGCGATATAGATGGTTCAATACCTTCTACTCGTAAACCTTCTTCTATAGATAATCCTTTTTACGATTACCATGTAGAAACCGAGCAAGTAGTGCCTCCATTTACTTCTGAGAAAAATATTTCGGTAATGGCAGTAGATAACTTGCCAAATGAATTACCACGTGATGCTTCTAATGCTTTTGGAAATATGTTGATTGAACATGTGCTACCAGAATTATTTGAGGAAGTAAACACTGGTATGATTGACCGAGCAAACATTGCTGCCGAAGGTAAACTTACAGAACATTATCAGTATCTTTCTGATTATGTAAGTGGAAAAGAGTAAATCATGTTAACTAATAATTTATCGCCAAAGCTTTAAGTTGGCTTTGGCGATGTTACACTAATTAAGCAAGTTCTTAGCCTTTCATCATTTCAGCATAGTACTTATAGAAGTACGGAATCGTTTCAATCCCTTTCATAAAGTTAAATACGCCATAGTGCTCATTTGGTGAGTGAATGGCATCCGAGTCAAGACCGAATCCCATTAAGATAGAATCTAAACCTAATTGCTCTTTAAACATAGCAACTATAGGAATACTTCCACCGCTTCTTACTGGAACAGGCGTTTTACCAAAAGTGCTTTCCATTGCTTTGCTCGCAGCTTTGTAAGCGATAGAATCTGTTGGGATTACAGCAGGGTCTCCACCGTGGTGAGGAATCACTTTTACACTTACACTTTCTGGTGCGATAGACTCAAAATGTTTGGTAAATAGTGCTGTAATTTCTTCTGGTTCTTGGAAAGGCACCAAACGCATAGAAATTTTTGCATGTGCTTTAGAAGGAATTACCGTTTTTGCACCTTCTTCCATATAGCCTCCCCAAATACCATTTACATCTAAAGTTGGTCTTATAGAAACTCTTTCTGGTGTAGAATATCCTTTCTCACCTTGTACATCTTTTAACCCAATCTCACTTTTAAAGAATTCTTGATCGAATGGTGCTTTTGCCAGTTCTGCTCTTTGTGCATCAGATAAAACTTCCACTTTATCGTAAAAGCCAGGAATAGTGATTTTGCCTTCATCATCTGTAAGTGAGGCGATCATCTTAGTAAGTACATTAATTGGGTTTGGAACTCCTCCACCATATAAACCTGAGTGTAAATCGCGGTTAGGGCCTGTTACCTCAACTTCCATATAACTCATCCCTCTTAAGCCAACAGTAATGGCAGGCACATCGTTAGCGATTATTCCTGTATCAGAAATCAGAATTACATCTGCTGCAATTTTATCTTTATTTTCAGTTACGAAACCTTCTAGGTGTTCTGAGCCGCTTTCTTCTTCACCCTCTAACATAAATTTAATATTGCATGGAAGCGCACCATTTTTCATCATGGTTTCAAATGCTTTTACATGCATATAGGTTTGCCCTTTGTCATCACAAGCACCTCTAGCGTATATTTTACCATTTCTTATTTCTGGCTCAAAAGGAGGGGTTGTCCATAAATTTAATGGATCGGCAGGTTGTACATCGTAGTGCCCGTACACCAACACTGTAGGAAGTTTTTCGTCGATTATTTTTTCTGCGAATACGATAGGATAACCCGGAGTAGCACAAAGTTCTGCATTGTCGGCTCCTGCTTCGCTCAATTTATTTTTTAAGAACTCCGCAGCCTTAATTACATCATCCTTGTATTTTTTGTCTGTACTAATAGAAGGGATTCTTAGTAAGTCAAACAGTTCGCTTAGAAACCTTTCTTTATTTGATTCTATATATTGTAACATGGTAAATTGTTTTGTGCCTGATAAACAGACTGTTAATTAATTGTTGGGTGAATATACCATGCATCAAATTATTAAAAAAAAGAAAAGCCACTTAAAAAAGTGGCTTTATATATAAAAGATGAAAATTTCTCTTAGTGAGTTCTTGGCATTGTTCTAAAAATGTAATCCCATAAAGGAGAAGAAACGCCAAAAGCTCTGTCGTTTTCTTTGTAATGGTGAATACCATGATGAACCCAAAGAACTTTAAAAAGATTTTTTGGAGGTCTGAAAGCGTGTACGATGTAGTGTACTGCTAAATAGCTTGCATAACCAGTTAAGAAACCTGGTAGAAATGCATACACATAATCTCCAATTACAAATCTAATTCCGAAGAACAAAATAGCTGCAAGTGTAACACTTACTACCGGAGGCATAACTAATCTTGATTTATCTTTCGGATATTCGTGGTGTACACCATGAAAATTATAAGCAATATCTTTTTTCAATTTATTAGTAGGTAACATGTGAAAAACATGTCTGTGCATTATATACTCTACAAGTGTAAAAAACAGTATAGCGAGTATAAATACACTTACTACAGTTATTGGAGATAATTCTGTATAAACAAAGCCTCTAAATAACAAGAAGGCCGATATTCCATAAAATATAATAAGCGGAACAGAAATATGAGTACGAGTAAGCTTTTCTAGAACTGGATTATTAAACAACTGTTTTTTTCCAGTATTCTTTGGTTGAAAATTAGATGCTTCCATGAATTAAAATTTTCAGAACTTAAATCTGAACGTTAATGAAATTTAATGTTAATGGGACCAAAAATAATAGCTAATCATTAATAAGGCAATATGCTTATGCTTTTAAGCATACTGATTGAAAAAATAAAATTGTGATTAAATGATACATACCTTGCTTTAATAGCTTGTGTGATATATTAAATATGAGTTTTTTATATCAAAAAAAATCTCTAAATATTTATAGCAGGTAGTTTTGGTTTTGAGAGTTAGTAATTTAATACACTTAAAAGTGTACGAACAAATATAAAAATGATATTGGTAAAATGATTAAATTTCTTAAAAAAGTGCACAAAAATTAATCTTCGCTTTTTATTTTCTTTATAATGTCTGTTGTAGAAAAACCTTGTACCAAAGAAACAGTTTTTACTTCTCCGCCATTTTCCAGTACATGTTTACCTCCAACTATATCTTCAATAGCATAATCATCTCCTTTAACCAATATATCTGGGCTAAGAGTTTCAATTAAGTTTAATGGAGTTGGCTCACCAAATAAAACCACTGCATCTACAAAGCTAAGTGCTGCTAGCAGTCTTGCACGAGCATATTCATTGTTTACAGGTCTGCTAGGTCCTTTTAGTTTAGATACAGAAGCATCAGTATTTAAACCAATAATAAGTTTGTCTCCCAAAGCAGCAGATTTCTCTAAGTAGTCTACATGGCCCAAGTGCAATATATCGAAACAGCCGTTGGTAAATACAACTTTATTGTTATTATTAGCCCATGTATTACGTAGGCTTTTTAACTCCTCAAGTGTTTGGATTTTATTTTCTGTAGACATGTATTTTAAATAGTTTTTAAATGTCGCGAATATAAATGTAAAGCTTAAGTAATTAAGCAGATTTCTGTGCATTTTAGCAAAGTACAGAAGGTGCAATTAAAAATTAAACAAAGTAAAAACATTAAGTAATTCTATTAAGTTTAGTGATGAGTGCAATTGATGTAAGTAAGGCTGGAATGTTTACCGGACACAAGAATAGTGTGTTTGCAATGGTAGAAGGGCAGGGCTCTGAGTTCTATTCAGCAGGATCTGATGGAATGATAGTACAATGGGATTATAACGTGCCTGATAAAGGGATATTAATCGCCAGAGTAAAAAGCACAGTTTATGCGCTCTGTTATCTTGCTGATAGTCACAAACTTGTGGTAGGGCAAAACTTAGACGGCATTAACATCATCGACTTATATACCAGAAAAGAAGAAGCTTCTTTAAAGCTGACAAATTCTGCCATTTTTGATATTAAATACATAGATGGCAAATTACTGGTAGCTACTGGCGATGGTGAATTAATTGTAATTAACCTAAGCACTTTAACCATATTTAAAAGGTTAAAAGTTTCTGATCAATCACTTAGAAAAATAGCTGTTCATCCGTCGGGAAGGGAAATAGCTGCGGGTTATAGCGATAACAGCATCAGGATTTTTTCGACTACTTCTTATAATCTTGTTCATGAGAAAAAACAGGCTCATGAGAATTCGGTGTTTAGCCTAGCTTATTCACCAGATGGCAAGTATTTAATTAGTGGTGGGCGCGATGCGCATATAAAAATCTGGGATGTGCCGCAAGCTTATGAGTTGTACGAAGACATAGTTGGGCATATGTATACCATTAACGATATTGTATTTAAAGAAGATGGTTCTTATTTTGCAACTTGTAGTAAAGACAAGTCAATTAAGGTTTGGCATGGCAAAGCTTTTAGGTTGTTAAAAGTAATCGATAAAGCAAGATACGCTGGCCATGGAACATCAGTTAATAAATTACTCTGGCTAGAAAATGAGAATA
>PBYL01000237.1 GCA_002729595.1 Thalassovita sp.
AGAAATATTTAATTGATCATAAAATTGAAGTAAGACTTCTTTGCCTGAGTTGCACAAAGAAGTCTATAATCACACATTAATTATTTTGTTCCCCTCAATTCTACATTATCTATTGAAATACCAGTTGTACCTAAATCTGCACCACCAGTTTTAACTACCAAATAAATGGTTCCGCTTTCTTCGAAAGTGATTAAACCACCTTCGCCCATTAAAGCACCTTCGCAAGCAATATTTGCTAAGTTTCCATTGAATTCTGAGTTACCGCAACCTGCCCAAGTATTTAAAGCCAGTTGGTTAGTAGCTGATGAATAGTCTTGTCCATCAACTGGTTTTTCTGTTCCAAAATACACTTCGAACCAAACATCTGATGCACCACTACCCGATACATTCATTGCAAATTTGTATTGCTTGTCTGCTACTACATCAATAGCTTGGTAAACACCAGCATGTCCCCAATTGCCACCTTTAGCAGTTAGTTTGCCATCTGCCAAAGTGAAGCTTACACCATCACTAATGCCGAAAGTTGTCCAGTAATCAAGTGCATCTTCGTCCATTTTGCTACCCATAACAAGGTTACCCGCTACAGGATCGGTAGTTTCTACTACAATAGTTTGTACATCTGAAGTATCCATACCACCATTGTTAAGTGTAAACAACTGCACATCGTATGAACCTTGATCTGGAAAATATGCTGTAATTACTTGATCGCCATTTGCAAAACCATTGCCATCACCCAAATTCCAAGAGCTAATAAAAGCGCCATCGGTCGTGTTGGTTAGCATATAAGTGTTTGTCTCACCAGAAACTTCGTCTACTGTAAAAGTTGCTTCTGGTTTTGGGCCTAATTCGTGTTCAGAATCGTCTGGCGTACAAGCTACAAAAAGCTGTGAAGCTAAAGCTGTACATAGAAATGCGTTAAATATATTTCTTGTTTTCATATAAAATCATATTTAAAATTTAGTTGCTGCTTTTTCCTTCCCTTCTAATTATTTGCTTTCTACAGCATGTTTTATTAATATTTTTACCACATTTTAGATTAGTAAGTAAGTGGAAGTCGGATTTCATGCTGGTTGACATTTGAATACTTTACTACTACCCCGACTATCCATTGCTCTTACTTACATCCTGCAAATATGAAATTGAAATTCTTTGATATTTTAGTATGCTGGGTCTTGTACCAATGCTGTGTTGGTTAACTCCAACAATGGAATTGGCAAATACTCATGCTTACCAGTTACGAAACCTACATCTCCAAGAGCATCTGCTGCCATCCCGTTACGAACTAAATCGAACCATCTTTGACCTTCAGAAGCAAGCTCTACTCTTCTTTCGTGCATAATGCTTTCTAGCGTAGCTGTTACTGATGCCAAACCTGCTCTTTCTCTAATGGCATCTAATAATGCTTGTGCTCTTGCTTGATTTCCTCCACCTCTCACGATTGCTTCTGCTTCTAACAGATAAGTATCTGCCAATCTGATATCGTAAAGGTTTTGAGGGAAGTTCAATTCTACGTTACCACCACCAGTTGATTGATCTGCTATTTTACCTGCATATTTTGCCATAAAATAACCTGTGTTCATATAACCTGGAGTGTAACTTACTGCACCTGCATTTGCCAAGCTATCTATGTTTAAAACTGTATAAGGATATCTCTTATCACCTGCTTCGAAAGCATTTACCAAGCTCTGAGTAATTGGATAAAAACTCCAACCTGAAACTATTTGAGGTGCATCGGCACTGTTTGCAGAATAGTTTCTTGGGTTTGCCATAATATTGATGATGTTACCCTCGGTACAACCGATACAACTCCAAGTAGCATTAGAAGAAGAAGTTTTATTTACCTCGAAGATTGATTCTTTGTTAAACTTGTTTGAAGTATTCCAAAGATCACCGAAATCTGCTAACAATTCGTAGCCTCCTAACTCACTTGCAGAACCTGGTGTAGTACCATTTACTTTTGCCAATTGCTCAACTGCTTGTGAGAATTTCTCTTGCTGTAAATATACTTTACCCAATAAAGCAATGGCAGCACCTTTAGTTGCTCTACCTGCTTCAGTACTTAAATCGATATCTTCTGGCAAGTTTGGAATTGCTGCCAATAAATCTTCTTCGATTGCTGCGTAAACTTCTTCTCTTGAGTTTTGCACAACTGTGTAGAAATTACTTGGCTCAACTGGCTCAGTTAACAATGGAATGCTTTTAAAGAATCTGATTAAATCGAAGTAGAAATAAGCTCTTAAGAATCGAGATTCTGCCGTAAATCTAGTTTTCACATCATCATCCATATCCACATCAGGAAGTTTAGAAAGCAAGATGTTTGCTCTAAATATACCTGAATAACCTTTAGTCCAAAGTTCACCTTGTGGCCCGTTTGCTGGGTCTAAAGTATAGTTGTTCCAAACCTGTAATGAAGTTACGTCAGTTGCGCTACCTCCACCTGCATAGTGGTTATCCGATGCGGTAATGGTTGCTGTGATTTTGGTAACATATCCGCCACCAACCCAACCAACTACGTCGTATACCGCTACCAAGCCATTGTAGGCTTCGTCTTCGTTGCGGTAATAGTTTTCCTCAAGGCTTCTGCCTTTTGGTTCTACTTCCAAATAATCGTCACTACAAGCTCCAATTAGCTGAGCGAGTAAAGTAACTACTACGAAATATTTTATATATATACGTTTCATATTTACGTGTTTAAATTTTTTGATTAAAGACTGAAGTTAAGACCTACCATAAATGAGCGTGCCTGAGGATAAATACCGCGGTCGATACTCATTACATTTCCACCAATTTCAGGATCGTAACCAGTGTAATTGGTGAAAGTGAAAAGGTTCTCACTCATTACATACACTCTAGTTTTTTGCAAACCGATTTTACTTACCAATGTAGAAGGTAGTGTATAACCAAGCTGAATGTTTTTCAGTCTGAAGTAGTCACCTTTTTGCAAGTAGAAATCAGATGGGTTACTAAAGTTATGGTTAGGGTCACCATCAATCAATCTTGGGAATTCATTGGTTGTACCTTCGCCAGTCCAACGACCTAGTGCATCTGCCTGATAGTTAGAGTTAGCAATATCTAATCTTCTTAAACCTTGGAAGATTTCGTTACCTGCCACACCTTGACCGAAGATGGTAAGATCGAAGTTTTTATAGTTGGCTTTAATGGTTAAACCATAAGTCCAATCTGGAATTGGGCTACCAATAAATGTACGGTCTTCTTGAGTAATTTCACCATCGTCGTTTAAGTCTGCCCAGATAAAATCACCAGGAGCTGCATTTGGTTGAATTACTTTACCTTCTGAGTTTACGTGGTTTTGAACTGCAGCCTCGTTTTGAAAGATACCTTGTGTTTTAAATCCGTAGAAAGAGTGAAGTGCATGTCCAACTGCTACACGAGTTATCGGATAAGTACTTGCTTGGAAAGTCTGCTGATCGTCTTCTCTGTATTCGATTCCTTCACCCAAGTAAGTAACTTTGTTAGACAAGTGCGATACGTTTCCACTTACAGTTAAATCAAGTTTTCCGATTGATTTTCTATAGCTCACTTCTAATTCTAAACCTGTGTTTTCCATATCACCTACGTTAGCAGCAGGGTTAGAAATTGCACCGATATAACCAGGTATTCTTGGGTTCATTAAAAGACCAGTAGTTACTTTTTTGTACCAATCGAAAGTAACATCTACATTATCGAATATAGTAGCTTCGAAACCAATGTTCGTTTGGCTTGTTTCTTCCCATTTAAGATCAGGGTTAGAAGGAGCATCTGGGCTGTAACCAATTGTATAGTCACCAGAATTACCGATGGTATAGTTTCTTCCTGGGCTAATAGTAGAAAGATAAGCGAAATCGCCAATGTTATCATTACCTACAACACCGTAACCACCTCTCACTTTTAAGAAAGTAACTATGTTGTTTTGTGGCCAGAACTCTTCTGCTGAAGTTACCCAACCTAAAGAAGCTGATGGGAACACACCATATTTGTTGTTGTTACCAAATCTTGAAGAACCATCTCTTCTGATTAGCGCAGTTAAAAGATATTTCTCTTTGAAATTATAAGTTACCCTAGAGAATAAAGATGATACTGTGTGAGCTGGGTTCTCGTAACCATCTGCATTTTCTGATGTTGGAGGCACTTTGTAGTTAAGAGAAGCATCATCAAAATTATCAACCGGAATATCGAAAACCTGTAAAGATAGGTTGTAAGTGTTATTATCTCTATAAGCACCTTGCCCAACCAAAACAGTTAAATCGTGTTCGCCAAATACTCTTGAGTAAGAAACTGTATTTTCTAGGTTGTAATCGTATCTTCTGTTAAAGCTTCTAGAATAAGAAGTTTTCTGGTTACGAGTAGATGAGTTCAAGTAATATATTGGTGTGAAGCTCTCATCACCCCAGAAAGCGATTTTACCACCTAAAGTAGTTCTAAAAGTTAAACCTTCAATCGGTTTTAATTCTGCGAAAACGTTACCTATAATATTGTCGCCCCAACTGTAATTTCCTTCACGAGTTTGGATGTAAGCCAATGGGTTTGTAATCTCTTGACCAACATATCTTGAAATACCGTAAGGTCTGCCATACGCATCTCTCACTACCGGATTGTTTAAGTATTCATCTGAATTAGCCAAATTAGCATCAGTTACAATCGCAGGAGTAATTGGATCGAGGTTGATCGCTGAACTTAGTGGACCACCAAACTCATTGTTGGTATTTCCTAATCCAATAGATTTGTTATGTGCATAACCTACGTTTTCACCTACTGTTAACCACTTGGTTAATTTATGAGTTGAGTTTAAACGAACGTTGGTTCTTTTATACTGAGAAATATCAGTAGCTACAATTCCATCTTGATCTAAGTAACCGAAAGACATATGGAAAGTAGAAACATCGTTACCACCACTAATGCTTAATTCGTGATTTTGTCTGCGAGCATCGTTGTTAAAAATTTGATCTTGCCAGTCAGTTCCTTCGCCTAAAGCTTGAGGATCAGAATAAATTACTCCACCACCTGCTGCAATAGAAGATTCGTTTCTTAAAGTTGCATACTCAGTTGCATTGGCAAGGTTTAATCTTCTTGCAGGAGAAGAAGTACCATAATAGCCACTGTAATTGATATTTAATTTGCCTGACTTACCTTTTTTAGTAGTTACCAAAACAACACCGGCAGCAGCACGAGCACCATAAATTGCTTGAGATGCAGCATCTTTTAATACTTCTATAGACTCAATGTCTGACTGGTTTAAGTAACCAATACCACCGTTGTCTACCACTACACCATCTACAACCCAAAGCGGATCGTTTCCAGAACCTCCAAAAGAAGTAATACCTCTAACTCTAATAGTTGCACCTGAACCCGGCTGTCCGTTGTTAGATGCAATGGTAATACCTGAAGTTCTACCTTGTAAAGCCTGCCCTACATTGTTAATTGGCAGCGTTTCTAAGTCGGCAGCTTTAATACTGGTAATCGCACCCGTTACCACACTCTTCTTTTGCTGTCCATAACCGATTACAACAATTTCTTCCAACTGCTGCACATCTGCACTCAACGTAATATCAATTACATTACGGCCTGCAACTTCTACTTCTTGAGTTTCGAAACCAATATAAGAGACAATTAAAACACCATTTGAAGGCACTTTACTCAACTTAAATTGACCATCGATATCTGTGATTGTACCAGAAGTTGTTCCTTTTATTTGAATACTGGCACCAATTACCGGCTCGCCATCTTCTGCCGAAATGATTGTACCTGTTATTACGTCGTCTTGTGAAAATGCTTGCTGGGAGAGGCATAACATGCTCAAACATGCTATGAGCAAATGTAATAATCCATTTTTCATATTTTGAAATAATTAAATTTAATAAATAAGTACTAGTGGCCATTCTCAAAAGGGAATGGCAGGTTACCTGATAGTTAGAAATTAATGCAATTAAGCCTTTTGTTAAATCGGCTTTTCATCACGCTTTTAATGTCAAGACAAGCTGTTTGTCTTATCCGAGCTAAAAGTAGTTTGTGTGAAAACTAATCTCAAAAGTTGTGTCACGCCTTAAATACATCAGGTGATTTTAGTGTTACATCTCAACTACGTCAATCAATAAATAGATGCTGAATATCAGTAGTTTACACTTTAATTTTTTTGGAATAATTCTGTCTTTTCTTCAATCCTCCATGCTTGTTTTTATCTGTTGTTATGTTATTAATTTGTTGTATAAATTGATTTGATATGTATGTAAATTCAAGTGCTTTTTACACTAATTAGAATTCATTATTTATCGATCAATATTTTACCACTCCAAAAACTGTCGCCCATATTTAACTTTAAGATATATAGCCCAGCTTGAAGTGTTTCTATTGAAAACTGCTCAAAATCTTGTTGCTTTAATTGCTCTTTTTTGTAAATAACTTTCCCCTGAACAGTACAAATAGTCACAGAATTGTTTGTGGTGTATACTTTGTTAGGGAGCTCTATTCTAATCGCACTATTCACAGGGTTCGGATATAAATTCAAACTGCCTTGTGTTTTATCTCCAATGCCACTTACTGTTTGCTTTTTAAAGTTGATCCAGTTTACATTAAATTCTGGTTGCAAGATTTCAAGTTTCAAAATTCCTCTGCCAGCATCTAAGTGCATCTCTTCACTTACTGTTTGCCAAGTTTGCCAACCTCCTGTTACTGGAACAGTAATTTCCACTTCATTCAATACTTCACCTTCATTATCTAGTTGTTTTAGAGCAAGCTTGCCACCTGCACTTTCACTCGCTACTCTCACTTCCACTTTAAAATCTGACTCTTCTTCCACACTAATTAAATACTCTAGGTAATCTCCATAATTGGTGTAGCCAATATTTTGCCCACCACCAGTATCTGTAGTAGTTTCCAATTCCAAACCATAATTGGTGGTAAAGTTTTCAGCTTCCACTTTAGCTGGCAAAGCATAATGGAATGGCAAATTATTTATGATTTCAAAGTCTGTGAAAGCTTCTAAACTGGTACCGTCTGTTGCTTTTACTACATCTCCATCGTAACTGGCTTTAAGTACCATTCCATCATTTAACTCAGCATTTAAATAGAAAACCAATAGCTTATTATTTCCTTCTTCCACTTCAATACTTTCAATTTCTACTTCATTTCCATCTGCTGTAATCGAAAATCCAGCAATTGCAGCAAGTTCTGTTGTGTCTATACTTTTGTTAAGAGAAAAAAAAACATCCCCTTCTTCTGTAGTAGCTGCATAAGTTGGAGCAAATGGAATTTCGTTGAAATTTGCTGCTAAGTCAAAATCTAGATATCCCAGATTTAAGCCACCTACTTTAAAAATAAGTTTGAGTTTCTGAGTGCCCACGGTAAGTGGCACATTCTCTATGGTATAAGTTTGCCACACATTGTAACCTCCTGTTGATGGAAGTTTAACCGGCTCGATGATATCTACACCATCTACTTGCAACCTAATGGTTGATTCACTTCCCATTGCACCATATCGCAAATTCAATTGGTAACTTCCAGTTGAGTCTACAGTAATTGTATATTGGAGCCATTCGCCATCTGCTGTCCAACCAATATTATAGCCATTGCTTTTGTCTGTAGTATCTGTGGTTGCTTCTATATCCACACCATCATTTCTGTATGTCCAACCTTGGTTCCATGCCTGATAGGTTCCGGTTGCTACATTATAATTAGCGGTATCATTATCGAAATAAGCAATGCCATTGCCACCCAAATCGAAATCGCTTGCACTTACTACTCCGGGAACACTAATTTCTGTAAATGGAATAGATGTAGCTTCTGTTTGCTGTACTTGCCTAAACATGGCATCAATTACATCTTTATGATAGGTACAATTTTCAATCTTTAGGTCTTCGGTCAATTGCATCAATGCTGCTTTTGCTTCTTCTACACTTGGCGCATTACCCCCATTTTCCCAGTAATCTAACAATTCAGCATAACCCTCATTTTTATTAATTGTAAGTGGACCAACCACAGAACCAACTTTCTTTAAAGGCCACCAAGCCCAGCCAATTTTATTCTTCTCTAACAATGAAATTGCATTTTTAAACCAAGTATTAGAGTTTTCACCAGACTCACCCAACCAAACCGGAATGTTGTGTTCATTACGCATATTGATGAATCCCTGAATCGAATTTTGGTCATTGTAATTCCAGTATTTGTGGAAGCTAATCACCAAATTATCGTCCCAAGGAGGCCAGATTCCATTGTGGTTATTTGCCCAACAGTTACCCTCAATAAAAATGATATGGTTTTCATCTACTTCTCTAATTGCATCAGTAATCGCAATAAATAGCGCTTTTAGCGGAGCATTGGTAGATTCATCACAGCCGTTTTGATTGGCTCCTGCTGTAAAATTCCAATTGGTTTCATTAATTAAATCGTAGCCACCAATCCATTTTTCATTCGCGTATCTTTCTGCTAGTTTTTTCCAAAGTGCAATCGTTTTTTGCTTGTTGGCATCACTTTCCCAAAGAGATGGTTTCGAGTTATCGTAATCAGAGATAGCAGCATCATTTCCTTGGCCACCGGGAGCCGCATGTAAATCAAGTATTAAGTATATTTCGTTTGCCGCACACCAGTTTAGCAAACTGTCTGTCATGGCAAAGCCTTTTTCTAACCATGTATTTTGACCAGCAACGGGTTCATCTTCTATGGGTAAAGTAAACAAGTTGTAGTGCATGGGTAAACGCACCGAATTAAACCCCCAAGAAGCTAGTGAGTCTATATCTGTTTTTGTACAGTGATTTTCTAACCAAGCAGCATAAAATTCATCTGTATTCTCCTCACCAATTACGCCTTCAATCGCTGCTCTTATCTCATGTTGCGGATTTGCAAAGCTATTTGTTTGTAACATATAGCCTTCTTGCAACATCCATCCACCCAAACCCATACCGCGCAAGATAATTTCTTCGTCGTTTCCATCTACAATATATTTACCATCAGCTTTAAGAAATTGAGCTTGAGTCGGAAATATTGAAAAAAAACCACAAAAAATTAGTAAATTTATAAAAACCCAAGGTTGCTTGCAGGAACTTTCAAAAGTAGTTCTTAGGTTTTGGAATGGTAATTTGTAAACGTTTTCATATTTCATATTCATATTATGTTTTATTTGATATAAGTTTGAAAGTTGTTTTGGGAGAGGCTTATAAAACTGAAACAGTCGAATAAGCATCCAGATCGCTCCAAATGTATTTTACAGAATATTAGCTGCGAAATTTAGGAGTACGTTCTATATACTTCTCCCCCATAAATTATTACGTCAATACTACTACTTATAAAATAAAGTAACTGACAACCAACTAGTTATAAAAAGATTAAATCTGGAAATGAATAAACTAATTCTAACGGTCTTATTCACTGTTACGCAGCTGTGTAACTATACATTTGCCCTAGTAGAGAATACAAATACAGCAATACCTTTCACGAATTCTATTAAAGGAATCCCCAGAATACTCCATTACACAAAACAAGATTTTAACAGCGACACCCAATTCTGGTCTATGTGTCAGGATAAAGATGGTGTGTTGTATTTCGGCAATAATGAAGGAGTACTCATCTATGATGGTGAACACTGGCAATACATCCATTTGCCTAATCGCTCTTCTATGCGCTCTTTACTGCAAGCGAAAGATGGCACTATCTACGCTGGTGGTTTTAATGATTTTGGTACCATTGAAAAAGACGAGTTTGGCAAGTACCAATACAATTCTTTAATGCATTTGATAAGGGTTGAAGATAAAAATCTGGAAAACCTTTGGGATGTACAAGAAGTACAAGGCCACATAATTTTTAGGAGTTTCCGCATGTTGGTGGCGATTTCTAATAATAAAGCGATTACACTACCTCCGCCAAATGGCAGCCAGTTTACTTTTTCTACTGAAGTGAACGACCGCTATTATGTGCAAGACAATGAGGGGCTGAAACATCTCGATCTCAATTCCATGGAGTTTAGCTCTTTTGTTGAACCAGAAGAGATTAACCACGAAGATATTGTTGAGTTGCTCCCCGGAAATTCTGAAAACGAACTGCTAGCTTTTACAAAACAAGGCAGCATATTTAAGATTGATCCAGAAACTACAGAAGTTACCTTCTGGAAAAGTATTTTAAAATCAAGTTCTAACAACCTAATTACTTGCGGTTTAAAAGCTGCCACTGGCGATTATTATCTGGGTACATTAAGCACCAAAGTAATTGCGCTAAATAAATATGGCGAAGAAATTAGCAACGATACATTTTACAATCTTCAAGATAAAACTGTACTAAACATCTTCGAAGGTAATGAGGGTAACATTTGGGCATTGCTTAACAATGGTCTCGACTGCATCGATATCTCCTCCCCTGTTTCGCTATTGTTTGAAAATGCTTCTATCTTCGATGTGCTCTTTGAGGGAAATAGCATGTACATAGCCTCTAACCAAGGTGTTTTTTACTGCGATGATATTAGCAAAAGCTCCAATATTTCTCGCGCCAACTTTGTGAAAATACAAGGCCTCGAAGGTCAGGTATGGTCATTAAAAAAAGTAAATGGCCAAATTATTTGTGGGCACGACAGAGGATTATTTGTTGTATCGAAAGATAAAAGTAAGCGCATATCAGAGTTGCAGGGTATCTGGAAAGTTGTTCCAATTAAAGGTTTTGCAGATCACTATTTGGTTTGTACTTATGAGAACATTTACCTCATGAGCTATTCAGAAAAGAATGGATTTAGGGTAGAGCACAAGATACAAGGTTTTAATGAATCGAGCAGAGATATTGTACAAACCGAAGAACCCGGTGTGTTTTGGGTTTGCCACGGATACAAAGGTGTTTTTAAAGTAAAAATTAATGATGATTACACCCGTGTAATTAGTGTTGAGCATTACAGAGATCAGAACGGATTGCCATCCGCATTCAATATTAATGTGTTTAAGTGGAATAATGAGATAGTTTTTACTTCAAATGAAGGAGTTTATACCTACAATGAAAAAGAAAACCAGTTTCTCCCACATGAAGAGCTAAGTAAAATTCTCGGAAGTAAAGCCAGCATTAGAAAGATATTTGAACACAACGATAAAACATGGTTTGTGCAAGACGAAGAAGCTGGTTATTTCTATAATAATGATGAAACATCAAATCTTTTCAAAGGCTTATTTCTGCAATTAAAAGGCTCTTTTAGCAAAGGCATGGAATGCATTATTCCAGTAGGTTCTAATCTGGTGTTGATGGGAACAGTAACCGGCTTATATGCTTTTGACCTCGATCAAACAGCCAACAAAATCAATCACGAAACTAATATCATCAGCGTAAAATATAAAACCACTGCTGATGAAGAAAATGGAAAACTGCTTACAGATAATGAGCATTTTCAAATTTTACCCAATCAATCGAGTACCATTACTTTTAAATTTGCCTCTCCCAGTTTCAATGATAAAACCAATGTGCAATTTAGCTATAAGCTCGAAGGTTTAGACGAATCTTGGTCTGCTTGGCAAGAAACCCCTTTTAAAGAATACAGCCATATAAAAGCAGGTGAGTATATTTTTAAGGTAAAAGCAAGAAGCTTGTTAGGCGAAACAGCCGAGCCAGCCAACTATTACTTTAAAATTTTACCTGCTTGGTATCAGTCTCAATGGGCTATCACGATTTATGTAATTGCTGCTTTTCTGCTCATCTTAATTACGGTGATGTGGGTAAAACGAAAAATATTTATCGAAAATGAAAAGGTTAGAAAAGAAGAATTTAAAGCCAGAAAAGTGCTTGAATTAGAAATTGAGCAGATGAAATTGCAGCAAGACAAAGAACGCATGCAAAGAGTAAAAGAGAAGCTCGAATACGATGTAATTGATAAAAGTAAAGAGCTGGCAAACTACACCATGCTTCTAGTAAAAAAACAAGAAGCAATGACGGAGCTCAAAAAAGAATTGAATGAGCTCAAAACAGTCGCTAGAAATGATACCATGCGCAAAAAAGTGCGTGACCTAATTCGCAAAATCACGGTGAATCTAGACGATAAGGAATATGTGCAGGTCTTCGAAGCTAATTTTGAGAGAGTGCATCACGAATTCTTCCAGAATTTGAAAAGCAGCTTCCCTGACCTAACACAAAAAGAACTGAGACTTTGTGCATTGGTAAAAATGAGTTTGTCTAATAAAGATATTTCTCAAATGTTTAACATCTCTGTTCGTGGTGTAGAAACTGCTCGTTACAGATTACGCAAAAAACTCAATTTAGAACACGAAGATAATATGGTAGAATTCTTCGAAAGATTCGATCCACCGAAAGTAGAAGAAACACATTCGTGAAAAAAGAATTTGCTATAAACAGAAATTCTTAAAAAACAAGACTAAATTTTTACTTCAATTATTGACCTTATTTTTTACAGATTAATGCTTTTCTATTAACAAAGCATTAATCTGTTTTTTTTTGACCTTGATCTCGCTGCTATATATATTTACAGAAAAGAGCAAATAATTATTGATGCACAGTTTTAATAAAAAGGCTGATAAAGAATTACTGGAAGCTATATCGCAAAACAATGAGAACGCCCTCACTGCTTTGTACAAGCGTTACTTCCAGAACTTATGCGACTTTTCTTTTCAATTTTTGAAGCGAGCAGATTTAGCAGAAGAGGTAGTATCTGATGTTTTTTTAAATATTTGGCTTAAACGCGGAGATATTCAAATTACATCGAGCATTAGATCGTACTTATATATTGCCGTGAGAAACCAATCTTACAATTATCTGAAAAAGAGTAAGATGGCCATTACAGAAGATATTGAACTCGCTGTAGAAAAAGGAATGAGTTCTGCCCTAACTGCCGATAGATTTTTGCTTTATAGTGAGTTTAAAGAAGAAATTGAAGACCTCATTAAACAAATGCCTTCTAAAAGACAGCTTATATTCCGCATGCATCGCTTAGAAGGCTTTAAGTATAAAGAAATCGCTGAAATACTTTCCATCTCCCCCAATACAGTTCAAAACCAAATGGTAGAAGCTACAAAATTTATTTTGCAGCAATATCCCAAATTCAGCACCACAAAAATGTGGTTTTTGGTACTACTAGCCCTTATTGGCATTTAATATTCAGATAATATTAAATTAATCAACAAATAATCTTAGCGAATAGTAGATTCTTTTCTGAATTGTTGTCCTCGTATTGAAAACATCAGTAAAATGGATCAAGATAAATTTGTACAGTTAGTTACCCGGCATCTTTCGAATGAAGCTTCATATAAAGAAATTGAAGAGCTAAGAGAGTTGTTGAAAGACGAAAAGTATAATAAGCTTTTCAAATGGGTGGCTGCTAAGTGGGAAGAAGACAAGCGGAATATTAAACTGGCAAATTTTAATATGGATCGTGGCATGGATAAACTGGTGAATAAAATACGCAAATATGAACCAGATTTCCAGAACGAAACACTTACAAATGCTGATCATGTAAACAAAGTACAACCGATAACAAGACAGATTAACTATTGGAGGTATATGCCTAAAATAGCTGTATCAGTTTTGTTGCTGTTAATGGTTGGGCTGTCTTATTATCATTTTTTAAATAACCCAATAAAAACGCAAACAAGCTGGAAAGAGATTGTAACCAAGCCAGGACAAAAATCTATGATTACTCTGGCAGATGGAACACTCGTAAAATTGAATGCCGGTAGTAAGTTTAGGTATCCAGAAAAATTTACAGATTCTCTCAGACAGGTGTATCTAGAAGGTGAAGCTTATTTTAAAGTGAAGTCGATGCCTGAGAAACCTTTTATCGTGCATTCGCAAGAGCTATCTACCAAAGTGTTGGGTACAGTTTTTAATGTGGCAGCTTATCCAGATGAATCTGATGTTGAAGTAACCCTAGTAGAAGGAAAAGTTGAAGTTATTCCATCCAACAAACAAAAAGAAAGTTACATTCTTTCTCCAAACGAGAAAGTGGTGTTTAACAGACCAGAAAAATCTTTTGAGCTGAAGAATGAGGCAGATGTGCAAAAAGTAACCTCCTGGAAAAATAATGTATTACTTATCGAAAACGAACCACTCAGTGTAGTTACCAAAAAATTGAAAATGTGGTATGGTGTTGAGGTTGAGTTAGGTTCTCCAGGATTAGAAAATTGTAAACTGAAAGCAAGGTTTGAAAATGAATCTTTAAAAACAGTGCTTCAGGTATTAAAATACACTTTTGACTTAACTATAATAAATGAAAATGGAAAAATTACTTTAACAGGCAACGGCTGTAAATAATCACATAGCCAACTTCTTTAAAAACCAGTAACCAATTAATACTAACTTTTGGGCAAATAACAAGGTACCGAATGGTGGAGCATTCGATACCCTTAAAGGTTATTGTCTAAATAAAACGCGTCAGTTCTATTCAAACACTCAAATTTATGAAAAAAACAATCCCTAAAACAATCATTTTTATGTCCAGAAATTTACTTTTTGGAATTATAATCCAAACACTGCTAACTTCTATGGTATTTGCAGTCGATATGGCAAATGCTCAGAAGCTAAAAGATGTATATCTGAAAGTAGATATTGGTGATGTTACTTTGGGTAAATCTTTACAGATTATTGAGGAGAATACCGATTTTAATTTTTCATTTCAAACTGGTAATCTTCCTTTAAGCAAGCAATTAAAATTAAACGGGCAAAACAATAGCTTACAAGAAATACTTACTCAGATTTCTAAAAAAGCTAAAGTAAGCTTCAAAAGAATTAATAATCAGATTATAGTAAAGAGCTACGATGCTAAAGCTGATATAAATGTAATTGATGCTGCTGTAGCAGATATTACAATTAGCGGTAAAGTAACTGATGCTCAAACGAATGATCCGATTCCTGGTGCGAGTATCCTTATTAAGGGAACTACAAAAGGTACTGTTACCGATTTTGATGGTAACTATAAAATAATCGCTCCTGAAGATGGAATTCTTCAAATTAGCTATGTGGGTTTTACTACGCAAGAAGTTGAAGTAGGTGGTAGATCAACCATCGATATCGCACTTGCTACAGACTTAAATCAGCTAGAAGAAATCTTGATTGTTGGTTATGGTACTTCTAGCAAAGAAGATGTTACCGGTGCAGTAACCAATGTAGACGCAGTAAAAGAGATCAATAACAGACCTATTAATAATGTTGAGAGTGTTTTGCAAGGAACTGTTGCTGGTGTTACTGTAGTAAATAATAGTGGTGATCCTACTTCTACCCCAACTATTAGAATTAGAGGTATTGGTACGATGAACGACGAGGCTCCGCTTTATGTAGTAGATGGTATTCCTAATGCGCCAGTGCCGAACCCAACAGACATTAAAACAATGACTGTTTTAAAAGATGCTTCTGCTGCGGCTATCTATGGTGTAAGAGCTGCTGCTGGTGTAATCTTAATCGAAACTAAAAAAGGTGAAGCTGGTAAACCAAAAGTATCTTTTAATGCTTATGGCGGTTTCCAACAAGCTTGGAAAAAACTTGAGTCTCTAGATGCAAGAGAGTATGCAGAAGTTATGAACACTGCATTCGACAATGCTGGTTATGCTGACGACTACAATGGTAGAGATTACATAAAAGAAGATTTAAACCCTTATGGTTTTGTAACAAGAACAGACTGGATCGACGAAATTTTTAGAAGCGGTACTATGCAAAACTACGACCTTTCTGTAAGTGGTGGTAGCGATAAAGGTACTTACATGGCTTCTGTAGGACACAGAAAAATAGAAGGTACACTTTTAAATACCTACTCTAAAATCTACTCAGCAAGATTCAACAGCTCATTAAACTTATCAGACAAGTTAAGAGTTGGCGAAAACATCATGGTGAAATACACAGATGGTAACTATGGTGTAAATACTTCTTCTGGTTATACTGGTGCGCTTATTTCTGCGATCTACTATCCAAGAAGTGCGGTAGTTTGGGAAGACCAAGCAAATGGAATTTACGGTGGTGTTGTTCCAAGTGATAATACTACTTATGCAGGTTCTTATGGTGACTTAATTAACCCAGTTGCTTATCTAAACAGATTAGACGATAAAAGACCAACCACTACGCTTTCTGGTAATGTATTCCTTGACTACGACATCTTAGAAGGATTGAAATTCAGATTTAACGGAGGTTTAAACAGAGCAGTAGCACAACAATCTCAATTTACTTCTAAGGTGCCAGAGATTGGTAAAATTTCAGATTACAACGAATTGTACGAATCTACTACTGTTAATCAGTCTTGGGTGGCAGAAAACACACTTACTTACGATAAGCTATTCAATAATGTACATGGCTTAAAATTAATGGTAGGTTACACTGCGCAAAAAAATACTTCTGAATACAACAGCATTACTGGTAGAGGTTTTATGGATGAGAGCCAATCTAGTAGATACATGGCTAACGCTTCTGAAATTACTGCTTTTGATGGTAGCAGATCTGAGTATGCTTTAACTTCTTGGTTAGGTAGAGTAAACTACGATTACAATGACAAATACTTCTTCACAGGTATTGTAAGACGTGATGGTACTTCAAAATTATTTGATGCAACTTCTAGCGATAACAACCACATAGGTGTTTTCCCTTCACTTTCTGTAGGTTGGAAATTATCTAACGAAAGCTTTATCCAAGATATCTCTGCGATCAGTTTCTTAAAATTAAGAGCAGGTTGGGGTAAAATTGGTAACCTAGGTAGCTTGAGCAATTACCCACTTTCATTATTAATGGAAAAAACACAAGCTTTACTTGGTGAGTCTGGCGATTACTACAGCTACTATGGTTATGCGATTAATGAAATTGCAAGCCAAAACCTAAAATGGGAAACTACTGAGCAAACAGATATTGGTATAGATGCAGCATTATTCAACGATAAAATTACTTTAACTGCAGATTACTTCTTTAAAAATACCCACGACATTTTGGCTAGAGGTGGTCTTTTACCGGGTACTGCTGGTGTAGATTACAACTCTTGGACAAACAACAAGCAAGTAAAAAACAAAGGTTGGGAAATCTCTTTAGGTTATAACCACCAAACTCAATCAGATTTCCAGTTCAGCATCAATGCTAACTTATCTCATGTGAAAAATGAAGTAGTAGCAATGGGTGATGTTGAGTATGAAACTTACGACAATAATGTAAGATACACTTTATACCCTATTAGATCGCAAGTAGGTCAGCCAGTTTATTCTTTCTATGTATACGAAACTGATGGTATCTTCCAATCTAATGATGAAGTAAGCGCTTACACTGGTCCTGATGGAGACTTAATTCAACCTAATGCAAAAGCAGGTGATTTAAAATTTGTTGACCAAAACGGCGATGGCGAATTAGATGATGACGATAAAGTATTTAAAGGAAATGCTTTCCCTGAGTTTACTTATGGTTTAAATGCCAACTTCGCTTACAAAGGTTTTGACCTAAGCTTATTCTTCCAAGGAGTGCAAAATGTAAACCTTTTCAACGGTTTAAAACTCAGTACTTTAATGCCTACACAAGGTTACAACATGTTATCTGACATTAAAGATGCTTGGTCTCCAACGAACACTGGTTCAGATATTCCAATAGTTTCTGTAACTGATGAAAACAACAACTTCGGTACTGTATCTGACTGGTATATTGAAGATGCCTCTTATTTAAGATTGAAAAACCTAACATTAGGATACACAATTCCATCATCTGCTATTGAGAAAGCAGGTATGAGTAGCTTGCGTGTATACTTTACTGCAACCAACCTACTTACATTTACTAAATACACAGGCTTCGACCCTGAGGTAGATGCAGTAACTAACAAAGGTATAGACGTAGGACAGTATCCTCAATCAAGAAGCTACATTCTTGGTCTTAATGTTCAGTTTTAATCCACATTAAATCACAGAAGAAATGAAAAATAAATTATATATATTTCTATCACTTACGCTTTTTATAGTTTGCTCTTGTAGTGAAGATTTTCTTGATCTTCAACCAAATGGTGCGCCATCATCAGACAACTATTGGCAATCAGAAGATCAGGTAGTTGCTGCAGCAAATGCCATGTATGCTCCTTTTACAGAAGATATTATGTATGGTAGAGGGTACTTCTGGTACATTAATGCCAGCGACGATATGGTAACTGGCCGTGTAAAATCTGAGCCAGATAACATCAAAAACTTTATTAACACTGGTAATGAAAGTTATACCAAAAACATCTGGGCTTTAAAATACAAAGTAATTAAAAGAGCCAACGAGGTTATCGTAAACGTTGCTGATTTAGGCGAAGATGTTGTAAGCACTGAAGTAAAAGAGCGCAGCATGGGCGAAGCTTATTTCCTATCTGGTTTAATGTATTTGGATTTAGCTTACCGTTTTGGTGACCAAAAAGGTGGTGTGCCAATAGTAGACAGAGAAGACTTAAGCGATTACAATGTAGCAAGAGCAGAAAGCGTAGAAGTAAACTACGAATACATCATTAGCGAATTCGAAAAAGCTGCTGAATTATTGCCTTACTTTAGCGAGTACTCAAGCGAAAACATGGGTAGAGCACACAAAACTGCTGCATATGCTTTTATGGCAAAAACCTACCTTTACTGGGCACAATACGATGCTTCTAAATATGCTTTGGCAATAGAAGCTGCTGATAAAGTAATTAACTCAGGAGAGCATGCACTCATCGATACAGATTCTCCTGCTGAAGATTACAAAGCGGTATTCTCTTCTGCGAATAACTGGGGTTCAGAATATATCTGGTCGGTAGTATCTAGTACTTTAACTGGTAGTATTTTACCGGGTGTTATGTTCGAAAACAAAGGCTGGGGACTTTACAACGGCTGGGGATATTTCCAACCAACTAAAGAATTGTACGACGAATACGAAGAAGGTGATGTTCGTAGAGATATTACCGTATTTAAAGATGGAACTGTATTTACTTATTTTGGTGAAGAGTTTACTTGGTACCAAACTTCTAACAACGAGACTGGTTACATGTTCGGTAAATACACAGAACCATTCTCAGATCAAGATAGAGTTAATCCAAACGGAGACAAGCCAAGTACTGATTTAAATGTGCCATTAATGCGTTTTGCTGAAATTTTACTTATTAAAGCTGAAGCACAAATTGCGAGTGGTTTAAATGGCGATGAAGCATTAAACATGGTAAGAACTCGCGCTGGTCTTTCTGCATTAAGCGGAGCAACTTTAGATGATTTAAAACACGAAAGAAGATGTGAGCTTGCTGGTGAATGGACAGACCGCCACTTCGACTTAGTAAGATGGGGTGATGCTGATGAAGTTTACAACCAAGAATTACATGCGCATGATGGTACAGTAGTTTGGGAAGCAAGACCTCAGTTCGATCCTGAAATACACCATGTATGGCCAATTCCTCCAGATGAAATTTCTGCAAGTTTGGGTGTTTTAACTCAAAACGAAGGTTGGTAAACCGCTGGTTAACCACATAAACTGAAACGGAGTGGGCACTCCCTACTCCGTTTCAATTTTCTATTATTACTCATAAATCTGTTTCCTTTCAAAATAAATTTTGCTGTACATGCTGAATTATCAGGCATATTCCCATAATTTTTCTACACTTGCAGCAATTCTACACTACATAAACAAAAGGAATTAATCAGGTTAAACACGAATAGCTCCTGTAACATCAATTAGAGCTTTTCTTCAATTAAATAACATATTCAAAATATTTCTCTAATGAAAAGATACTTCATTATACTTCTATCACTCTTTTTACTAAGCAATTGCCACAGCCCTGCTCCTGTGCAATCCGAATTACAAAATAAAGAGCTTCCTAAGGTAAAAAACATCATCTTTATGATTGGTGATGGTATGGGGCTCACACAAATATACGCTGGTATGACGGCTAAACACGGCCACTTAAATCTGGAAAGATGCAAGCATATCGGTTTAGTAAAAACCTATTCTGCAAGTAGTTATATTACTGACTCAGCAGCCGGAGCTACTGCATATGCAACCGGGAAAAAAACTTATAATGCTGCAATCGGTGTAGATGCCGATACCATTCCTCAAAAATCTATCTTAAAAATCGCTCAAGAAAATGGCTTAAGCACCGGACTAATTGCAACCTGCACACTTACCGATGCTACTCCGGCTTGTTTTGTTGCGCACCAACCAGATAGAAAAATGCACGAAGAAATTGCCCTTGATTATGTAAGCAGCAATGTGGATGTTTTAATTGGTGGTGGAAATCAATATTTTACAGAAAGAGAAGATGGACAAAACCTAGTTGAAAAATTTGCTGAGCAAGGTTATCAAACTCCTTCTGATGTAGAAGAAATTAAGAAAATCCACGAAGGTAAAATTGCTGCTTTTCTTTCTCCTAAAGATTTACCTTCTAAAAAATCTGGCAGAGGAAACGATTTGGCAGAAGGAGCGCTTAAAGCCATCGAATTACTAAACAAAAACGACAAAGGCTTTTTCTTGATGGTAGAAGCTTCTCAAATTGACGATGGCGGGCATTTTAACGATGCTGAGTACATCAAACAAGAAATGGTAGACTTTGATGAGACTATCGGAAAAGTATTGGATTTTGCCGAGCAAGACGGTGAAACTTTAGTAGTAATTACCGCAGACCACGAAACTGGTGGATTCTCAATTATCGATGGAGATTTAAAAGAAGGAAGAATAGAAGGTGCTTTTAGCACAAAAGGTCACTCTTCTGTAATGGTGCCTGCTTTTGCTTTTGGTCCGGGTGCTGAGGAGTTTATGGGAATTTATGAAAACACCAGCATATTCAACAAGTTTCTGGCGGCTTTCAACTTTAGTCTTTAAAAACAAAAAGGAGAAGTTAGACAAAGTCCAGCTTCTCCCCCATTTACGTTGATTGTTTTTAAATTTAATTTTCCTGAGCGTAGCTGATTTTCCATATGGCATTTCCCACATCATCGTTCACCAGTAAATCACCTACCGGTCTGCCATATACTTTCGCCTTGCTCTGTTTGCTATATCTTTATATGCATATTTAAAGCCCCTCTTGCATTTTCAAGATTACCTTTGATTGTTCCCTCTAAAGTCTTTGTAATTTTTTCAGAAATGATAAACTCAGTCACTGATGCTCTGGTGTAAGAAAGAGGAAGTACAAATTCACCGATGACTGGTTTTACTGTGTCCTTATCTATTTGAGCTACAGATTGTTTCTCTTTGAGTGCTTGAACACTATGATTACAAGAAATGAGTAATATTGCCAAAAATGTGGCAACTAAAATATTTTTCACCTGATTGCTGGTTTCATATCAAAAATTAACTCCTAAAACCGAAAAATCCAGAAGATTATGTGCTAGTGTCTAAACCATAACTTTTGTTTAATTCAAAATGTTAGGCACTTTTTCCAAATAAAATTGAAACCACTAATAACATTGCACAAACGCAAAAAAGCGATGAAAGAAATTTTTCTTCACATCGCTTTTGGGTCTAATTGTCAAAAAGATTTTTACCTATAAGCAGGAAATTCAGCCACTCTTAATGTGGTACAACCATAGGGAATTAACTCAATTTCTATTTCCTCTTTACTTACTTCGTGCCATCCCCAACCTACTGGAATTTTACCTGCTGAACCATTGTAAATTTTCCAAAGTGGAAATTCTCTACCAGTTGTTTTTATGGTAATGGGTGCATTTTGCAAATTCCAAGGCATGAGTGCTACCTCTTCTTTTTGTTCTACAGTGAAAGTATGCTTATCAATATTGTTTGGTAAACCAACATTCCACTTGCTGGTAGGTGTTACTTCCCAGAATGAATCTTCGTAACCCCAACCTTCTTTCTTTTTCTCTTTCCAATCTTCTTCCACTTTTAAAGCATATACCAATGGTCCACGTTCGATACCTAATGAGTTTTCGTACCATCTTGAAAATTGCAGTTCCATTGGTAATTCTAGTGAAACTTCATCTTTGCTTTTCCAAACTCGGTCTAACACTACAATACCATTATTTACAGTAACTGCTTGCACTTCTCCATTCACTTTTACTACCGGATTTTTACACCATTCTGGAATTCTTAAGCTAAATGGAAACTTTACATTCTTAGATTTTTCTACTGTAAAATGGATGTTTTCATTAAAAGGATAATTGGTTTCCTCTTTAATCGTCACCTCTTTTCCGTTAGCCACTTTGGCTGTTACGGTAGAAGGCCCGTAAACCATAGCTGCTAAACCATTGGTGTTGGTCGCATACCATAAACTCTGAATAAACTTAGGCCAACCTTGGTGCATATTGGTTACACAACATGGATAACCGGAAGTAGTACCGTAAACCAATCGGTGATGTTCGTTGTCGAAAAAGTTATGCTCTTCATCTCTAATCATTACCTGATTTGCCTGTTGGAAATATTGCTTTCTGGTAAAATCGTCATTGTGTTGCGTTGGCAAAACATTGTAAGCAATCTTTTCCAGATAATCGGCATAGTAAACCTCTCCAGTAACAGGTAATATGCTTTCGAAAGAATACATTAACTCTACTGCCGAACATAACTCTGAACCCTGAGTTGGATCGTTGCCGTGCATTCTCTCATCGCCACCATACATGCCATTTACAAAACCATGCGTTTGCTTGATAGTTTCTAATCCGGTACGAACAGACTCTTTGAACTTCACATCTTTACTTTGTTGATAATAGATAACTGGTGCTTTAATACCTTGTGCCACATTTACACAATGGTTATGCGGATAAGGATTAAACTGCTTAAAGGTATTATCTGTAAAAACACCTGCCCAGTCGTAGGTTTGTTTGTGTATAAGTTCGCCAAGGTCTAGCAAAAACTTATCTCCTGTGATGTTATACAGCCAATAAACAATGGCTAAGTTGTCTGCTCCACGGCGATTGCCCCAAAAAGTCCAGTGCCCTAAAGGATAGGTCGGTAAGGTTTCGAGTTGGTATTTAAAGTACTTGGTCATCAACTCGATTACTCGCTTGTCTTCTGTTGCCGAATAATATTGCTGTAACACTTTGAGCATTACCATTTTTGGCCACCAATCTTCTCTATTATCTTGTTGTGTGCCAGGAATATGCGCATAACCTTCTTCTAAAGGCAATGGACCAAAATATCCGTTTTCTTTTTGATTAGCTATGCTCCACTCAATCCACTTTTGCGCTTTTGCTTTTAGTGCTTCATCGTCTAACAAATAGGCTACAGGAACTAAGCCATCTAACCAATACGGTCCTCGCTCCCATCCATCTCCTGTTCCACCAAGCCAGCCATTATTATCGCCACAAACCAGTTCGTAGACACTATCCAAATTGCCGGTTAATCCATCTCTTTGAATCTTGATCATTTCTAGCAACATGCCTTCTGGTTTTATAGCACCGATGGGCAAAGAGGTAAATGGCTGAGCAAGTAAAGGTTCTTGATTGGTAATGTAATTTGTATTTCGTTGAGCATTTGCCCATTGGCTAGTACAAAAAATAGATAGCAAAAAAGTAATGAGAAGTTTGAATTTCATCGGTTTAGGTTTGAATGAAAGAAGTTGCCAAATTTGACAACTTCATAGTAAAAAATTAGCTGTAGAATTATATTTTTAATAGTTAATTAGTCTTCGATGATGTCTACATAAACTTCTCCCTCGTAAATCTTTTTCACTTTTACCTTCATTTCTTCTTTCAACCTTGGTTCTAAAAACACTTTACAATGGTTTCTATTAATAACAGCAAAAGCTGATTCATTTGAACTTTGAAGCCATATTTTACCAACATCTCCGACCTTTAAATTCAAAGAATTATCTAAATCGATTTTTTTATTTTCCTTTTCAAACTCTTTTTCAAAACCCATCTCTCTCACTGTATTCTCTGATATTTCAATCAACTTTGTTGTTTTTATTTCATCAACATTTGCAGAAATATCATTGGTAATAAGCTTTTGACTTATTCTATTAGAAAGCAAAGAAGGCTTTCTTTTTAATACCTCAATGTCATCGAAACTATTCAATTCATCTAGACATATTTCTGAAATCCTATTATAAACTTTTTGTGCTTTTGTTAGATTTTCTATCTTAATTGAATTAAACATCATTCTATAATTGATATTAACCCATATATATTTCTGCCCCTCTACTAATTCAATTATACTATCAATATCAAATAATCTATCTGGCTTAGATAATGAAGCAAGATAAAATGCATCAACACCTGCTAAATCTATTTTAGCTGCTTCATCAAAACTTAAAGCCATATTCATATTTTTGGCAGAAATCATTGCTCTTACTACATGAGGCACATGTCCTCCTGCCAAATAATGTTCTGATAATCTATCATCAGATAATTTAATACCTGACTTCCGTGCATTAATCAAACTATCTACAATAATTCGAGGAGGAACTCTAGCAGTTCTCATCTTTATTATTTTAAAAAGACTCACATAAACACCCGCACTAAGAGCTGTTAACCATAAATTTACTGGCACAAAAAATAAGAATATGAAAAATGTAATTAATCCTAAAAACCAAAATATCAGAATCGTTACTGTAGCCATTTATTGAGATTTTAAGTTAAAATCAATGATTTTCCCTAAAATACATGCAGAAATAAATTATCACAGTTTAAAACTTATTGGTTTTTAGTTTATCACCATTTTGCCTCCTTTTACTAGTTGATCGTGCTGTAATTTATAGTCTTGTACTTCTTGCTGATCTATTAATATCTTATCAATCTTTTTACCCTTGTTATGCTTTTCTATGGTAAATGGTTTTGCTCCCGGCATGCTCACAGTTACTTCATCAAACAATGGAA
>PBYL01000238.1 GCA_002729595.1 Thalassovita sp.
AAAGAAATGCAAAAGCAGTTTGATGGTCTCATCTACATGATTGAGCGTGAGAAAAAATCAGGTTTAGGTACTGCTTACATTACCGGGTTTAAATATGCTTTGGCAAATGGATATGATTATATCTTTGAGATGGATGCAGATTTTTCGCACAATCCGAGAGATTTAGTGAGATTATTTGAAGCTTGTAAAAATCAAGGTTTTGATGTGGCTGTTGGCTCAAGATATATTACTGGTGTAAATGTGGTAAACTGGCCTATGAGTCGGGTAATGATGTCTTATTTCGCCAGTAAATATGTGAAATTTATTACTGGAATGCCGATTTCAGATGCTACTGCTGGTTTTAAATGCTACTCTAGAAAAGTATTAGAAAAGATTGATCTCGACCGAATTAGGTTTGTGGGTTATGCTTTCCAAATAGAAATGAAGTTTAAAGCATGGAAATATAACTTTCAAATTAAGGAAGTTCCTATCATATTTACAGACAGAACAAAGGGTACATCTAAAATGTCAACAAAAATTTTTGCCGAAGCCTTTTTCGGTGTTGTGCGCCTTAAAATCATGAGTTTCTTTCAAGATTTTGTTTAGATAAGTTTAGTTAATACAAGAATAATACAAATAACATTATTTGTACTTGATCTATATTTCTCTTAATTTAATGAAAGGATTTGATAGTTGATTCTCCTCAAGAAAGAGAAATTAAATTGATATTCAGTGGTTTGTGTGACATTCAGGTAAGAAAATATTCTACTTTATCAGTGGATGTGAATTAAGATCAATACCACGATGTATCAGTAATCAGCTTTCATCAATTAAGATCAATTTAATATGTAAATGAAACTTACTCTAGATAAAATTGCATATGACAGATAATAATTCACCTTTTGGGAATGATATTTTCCGAAATCTGAAATCTGATCTGCCAGCGGGACTGGTAGTATTTCTTGTTGCGTTACCTCTATGTCTTGGTATTGCATTAGCATCAGGTGCTCCCTTATTTTCGGGATTGATATCTGGAATTATCGGAGGTATTGTAGTCGGGATGATTAGTAGGTCACCTTTAGGAGTTAGTGGACCTGCAGCTGGTTTGGCCGTTATCGTTTTTGATGCGATTGGATATCTTGGTTTTCAACCTTTTCTTTTAGCAGTAGTCTTTGCTGGATTAATTCAAGTTATTTTAGGCTTTTTAAGAGCAGGAATTATTGGCTATTATTTCCCTTCATCTGTAATCAAAGGTATGTTAGCAGGTATTGGCTTTATTCTGATACTCAAGCAAATACCACATGCATTTGGCTACGATAGAGATCCAGAAGGTGATTGGGGATTTTTACAAGCGGATGGACATAATACACTTTCAGAAATTTACTACTCGGTAATTTATAATAGTCCAGGAGCAGTTATTATTTCGGTAGTATCAATTGCTATATTAATTTTTTGGGAATCTTCTTATATGAAGAAGAGCATCAAAAATATTTTCCCAGGGCCTCTTGTTGTAGTTTTTTTAGGAATTACAATTAACCAAGCTTATAATTATTTCTTCCCAAGTTTAGCTTTAGATAATGAAATTATAGATGATATCAATAATTTTCATTTAGTTGATATACCAGTAGCAAACTCTTTCACAGAGTTTATTGGGTTGTTTTCATTGCCTGATTTCACACAAATAACTAATCCAGATGTTTATGTAACAGCCCTTACAATTGCTTTAATTGCTTCTATTGAAACCTTGCTTTGTGTTGAAGCGACTGATAAACTCGACCCATATAAAAGAGTAACCCCAACAAACCTTGAGTTAAAGGCACAAGGCATTGGTAATATGGTTTCTGGATTAATTGGAGGTTTGCCAATTACTCAGGTTATCGTAAGAAGTTCAGCAAACATCAATACAGGAGGTAAAACAAAAATGTCTACTATTATTCATGGTTTTTTGCTAATAGTTTGTGTTGTTTCGATTCCAAAAATTTTAAATCTGATTCCTCTTTCTTCGTTAGCAGCCATTTTACTTATGGTAGGTTATAAGTTAGCTAGAGTTTCTCTATTTAAGAGTATGTATAAATTAGGAAGCATGCAATTTATTCCTTTTGTAGTTACCATTTTGGGAATTGTATTTACCGATCTTTTAAAAGGAATTTCAATTGGTATGGCTGTAGCTATTTTTTATATTTTGAGAAATAACTTCAAAACTCCATATTTTTATCATAAAGAAGAAAATAAAGCAGGAAGTGATGTGATCAAGATAGTACTTTCTGAAGCTGTTTCTTTTTTAAATAAAGGAAGTATAATGAAGCTTCTAGAAGAATTACCAAAAGATTCTAAAGTGATAATTGACGGTAGTAGATCTACTCACATCGATCATGATGTAATTGAAATTATAGAAAATTATTTAGCCCACGCATCATTGAATAATATATCTGTAGAAATAATTGGTATACCGCAAATAGAGCGTGAATTAGCTTAAAAAATCTTCACTTTTTAAAAGTCTTTTTGATTAAACTTTCAAAAGGACTTTTTTTATTACTTCCATTTAATGTTGCAGCCAATACTTGGAAGTTGTTGAAATGAAACTTCTTTGCATGTTAAAATCTCATCTAAAGCATTTCTTTAATTTTACCTGTTACCGATATGTCTTTTTTTGGTCTAGCATCATCAAACTGTCCTCTATACTGACATTTTAATTCTTGGTCAAATATAAAGAAATCAGGGGTACAGGCTGTGTCATATACTTTCGCAACAGATTGGAATTCATCATATAAATAAGGGAATTTCATATTTACTTTTTGTGCAAATTCTTTCATTTTATCTGGTGCATCCTGAGGATAATTTTCTACATCATTTGAACTGATTGCGATAAAACTCACTTCTTTTTTTGAGTATTCTTCAGAAACATTTACTATTTCATCTATTTAGATGTATAACATAAGGGCAATGATTACATATGAACATAATAACAGTGGCTTTTGCCGATGTAAGTTCAGACAGTGTAATGAAATTCCGAAGTTGTATTAATTAATTTAAAGTCTGGGGCTAATGCCCCTATTGGAATCATATTAGATGCAGTTGTTGCCATTGTAATCAATCATTTACGATAGTTTGTTTAATGCAAATGCAAAATTTAAGATTTTACTGATTTTTTATAGTTACAAATACTGATTGAAGAAAATAAACAATGTGCATTATATATCTTTTTAAAGATAATTGCATGTTAGAGATTAAGGCTTTATTAATAATAAATTCGAAAATATAATCTGTGGAAAACACGTTGAAGGATCAAAGATTTAGTATAACTAAATTACTTAGCTTTGGTAAAGTTAAATCTAATTTTATAAGCAGGTTATGTGTGAAAGATGAAAATATTATTGCAATAGATTATCAGATATAGGTATTTGATAGTTAAAAGGCATTATATTTGTGATATTTATAAAAACTTTTTTCTATGATCTAAAGCTACTTTAAACTTAGTTTTTTGAATTTGTAACAACTTAAACGAGATCATGTATAAAATTTCATTTGTTTTTTTATTGGCTTCTTTCTTTCAATTAACTGGAGGTTATGCTCAAATTGCTAAGAATGATGCTGCTAACAAAGAGCTTTATAATCCTCAATCAACAAATCCAGTTCGCAAAGACGATATCATGTTCAAGAAAAGTCTTTGGTTTAGAATGGATTTAAGAACTAAAGTGAATGCACCTTTATTCGCGAATAATAATGAAATTTCTAGGCTTCTTGTTGATGCTGTAAAAAAAGATATAATTAAACCATATAAAAATGACTCGCTTAGTACTGCAATGACTAAGGAAGAATTTTTATCTAGGTTGAGAATCCCAATGGCAGATAATGTAGATGATGATATCGAATGGGAAAACGAAAACCCTTGGGGAGATTCGTCAGATGAAGCTGTTGAATTAGGACCTGATGAGTATTTACCAAGACAATTATATGTTTTGGAAATGAAAGAAGATATGATCTTCGATAAGAGAGAGTCTAGAATGAAACACGATATTTTAGCTCTAACAATCGTTATCCCAGCAGATCAAACACCAACTGGAATTGATAAAGTTCTAGCTTCGTTTTCATATAAAGAATTAGTTAACTCTTTATTTAAAAATAATCCGAATGCAATCTGGTTCAATCCTCAAAATGCGGGTGCTCACATGAATTTAGCTGATGCATTTACCTTAAGATTACCTGATGGTATGTTAGTGAAATATGAAAATCCGAGAGATAATAGAATTGTTGATTTATATGGTGATAGCAAAAGATCTCTAATAGAAGCCCAAAATGCAGTAATGCAATTGATGGAATATGAAGCACTTCTTTGGGAGTATTAAAATATCATAAAATTTAAAGAAAAAAATCCCACTTTATAAAGTGGGATTTTTTTTATGTCTGAATATTTCCAACATTAAATGTTTGATCGTAATTACCAAAATTTGCCATTTCTATTCCTGTAGAAATGACCTTTCTTGTTTCAGTAGGATTTATTATCCCATCAACCCATAACCTTGAGGCTGCATAGTAAGGAGAAAGTTGTTCATTGTATTTTTCTTGAATCTCTTCTAATAAACTATTTTCTTCCTCTTTACTCAGTTGCTGACCTTTTGCTTTTAATGAAGCAACTTTAATCTGAAGTAATGTTTTAGCTGCGGAAGAACCACTCATTACAGCCATTTGTGCAGTTGGCCAAGCATAAATTAATCTTGGATCATATGCCTTTCCACACATGGCATAATTTCCAGCTCCATATGAATTACCTAGTAGAATAGTAAACTTAGGGACGACAGAATTCGACATGGCATTTACCATTTTTGCACCGTCTTTTATTATTCCACCATGTTCTGCTCTGCTACCTACCATAAACCCAGAAACATCTTGTAGAAATACAAGTGGAATTTTTTTCTGATTACAATTCATAATGAAGCGGGCCGCTTTATCTGCAGAATCTGAGTAGATAACACCACCCATTTGCATTTCACCTTTTTTAGATTTTACAATCTTTCTTTGGTTAGCAATTATCCCAATAGCCCAACCATCAATTCTTGCATAGCCACAGACTAACGATTGTCCATACAACTCTTTGTAAGCATCAAATGAATACTTATCCACCAAGCAATTTATTATTTCAAGCATATCGTAAGGCTTGGCTCTGTCTAATGGAAACTTTTTGAAAATATCTTCAGGAGGGTTTATTGGTTCAATGGCATCTATTCTATTGAAACCAGCTTTTGGCGCTTTACCTACTTTGCTTACTAAACTCCTTATTTTATCTAAACAACTTTTATCATCTGCACATTTGTAATCTGTAACACCAGAAATTTCTGAGTGTGTTGCAGCTCCGCCAAGGGTCTCATTATCAATGTCTTCTCCAATAGCAGATTTTACCAAATAAGAACCTGCAAGAAAAACTGAACCAGTACCTTCAACAATTAAAGCTTCGTCTGACATAATAGGTAAATAGGCGCCACCCGCAACACAACTACCCATAATTGCTGCAATTTGTAAGATTCCTTTAGATGACATTATCGCATTATTTCTGAAAATGCGACCAAAGTGTTCTTTATCAGGAAATATCTCATCTTGCATTGGAAGAAAAACACCTGCACTATCTACCAAATAGATAATCGGTATGTTATTTTCCATAGAAATTTCTTGAGCTCTTAAATTTTTTTTAGCAGTTATTGGAAACCAAGCACCTGCTTTTACTGTAGCATCATTTGCTACAATCATTACCATTCTTCCTTCAACTTTGGTTAAGCCAGCAACTACACCACCAGATGGACAGCTTCCATATTCTTTATACATTCCTTCTCCTGCGAAAGCTCCAATTTCAAGAAAATCGGCTTCATCATCTTTAAGATAATCGATCCTTTCTCTGGCTGTCATCTTACCCTTACTGTGTTGTGCTGCTATCTTTTTTTCACCACCACCAAGTTTTACCTGATTATGCTTATGAGTTAATTTATAGCATAGTTGTTTAAATTGGTCAATGTTTTTATTGATTTCAATGTCTTCTTTCATGTGTTGTTTTTTAATTCTCTTTTTAAGATAATCATTAAAAAATAAATCTCAATATTGAATTATTTCGTAACTTATTAAGTGTAATGAGTAGTCTAAAAAAACATGGAAACGATACTAGAAGAACCTAATATAAAAATTCAAAAATCAGAGTTATATAATTTCTTGTCAATCTGTCTTGAAGGCGATATAGATTTTTCTGCATTCAAGTTTGCGTATGAACATATGCTTGATTTTGCAGTAAGAGAGAATGTTCATAGATTGATTTTAGATCATACCAAATTAGGAAAAAGCAGCTTGAGAACTAAAAGCTGGTTTGCAGCAGTTATGATACCTAAGATTTTTGCTAAGTTAGGTTTTAGGTTACAAGTGGCTATTATGGTCCCTCCTACAAAGTACATAGATTCTAAAACTAAAATCTTAATAAGCCAATTCAAGAATATCAGTAAAAATGTAAAAATTGCTCCTTTTGAACATTTAGAAGAAGCATATGATTGGTTTAGTAATATTAAAATTGCTGAGAAGACTGAGTCTTCAGAGCAGTAATTAATTTACCAATCTGAAATGAAAGATTCTCAAGTAGTCTTTCACCTTCGCCCATTGCTTTTTCTAATTTCATTGGGCTGTCTGGTAAGGCAAAGAGAGCATCAAATGCTTCGAACTTGTATAAATCTTTTTCGGGAATACTTCCACCTATGGCAATTACAATGTTGTTTGCGGCTTTAGCTTTAAGTGCAAGACCATAAGGTCCTTTTCCTTCTAATGTTTGGAAATCAAGTTTACCTTCTGCGGTAATTACAACATCACTTGTTTCAAGTTGCTCAATTACTCCAAGTTGATTTAATACTAAATCAGTTCCATTGATGAGTTTTGCATCTAAATAAGCAAAAAGCCCAGCCGAAATACCACCAGCTGCGCCGCCATGAGTTAAATTACTAATTTTTATGCCTGTTTGTTCTTCTGTCAGTTTAGCAAAATAGCTAAGGTTTTTTTCAAGCTCAATTACATCTGTTGCACTAGCACCTTTTTGTGGACCAAAAACATTTGCTGCACCTTGTTCGCCTAAAAAAGGATTTTCTACATCACAGGCAATTTGGATTTCACAAGTGTCTAAACCTGAAATAGTAGTGGATTTATCAATCTTGACTACTTCTTTAATAGTACCACCAGCAGGAATAAAAGAATTATTATCTTTATCTAAAAATTGAAATCCTAAAGCGGCTAGAATTCCTGTGCCAGCATCGGTTGTAGCACTTCCTCCAATTCCCAAAATAATTTTTGTGCATCCATTTTCAATAGCATGTTTCATTAATTGCCCAGTTCCGTATGATGTAGCATTTAATGCATCCAGCTTTTTATTCTCAATTAATGCCAAGCCAGACGCTTTTGCCATTTCAATAATGGCTGTCTTGCCATCTTGTGTAACTCCATAAGTAGCTTCAATTTCTTCTTTTAATGGATTTAACACCTTTGTTTTAACCATTTTGCCATTAAGAGCATGCACCATAATATCGGCGAAATGGTCGCCTCCATCTGCTATAGGTGCTTTTACAATTTCAAATTCTTGGTTGGCTTTTGATAGTCCTTTTTCTATAGCATTGGCTGCAACTAAAGCATTCATACTTCCTTTAAAAGAGTTTGGTGCTACTATAATTTTCATATTAAATCGCTGATTAAATTTTTTGGATGAGCTTTATTATAAAAGTAATGAGACATACTATTTGTTAATTATCTGAATAAATAAAGAAAAAAAGAAGCGAATCGCAGGGAAATACTATTTGAAATTTTACTTAGATAAAAAGCCGTTGTAATTTTGAAGTATGAATTGTATGTCAGTTGAAAACATCACAAAGTCTTTTGGTGAAAAGGTTTTGTTTGAGAATATAAATTTTGGAATTGAGAAGGGGCAAAAAGTTGCGCTTGTAGCTGCCAATGGTACAGGTAAAACTACGCTGTTAAATATCATTTCAGGAAAAGATACGCCAGATACTGGAGAAGTAGCTTTTAATAAAGAAGTTAGTTTTGAGATTCTCGAACAAGATCCTGATTTTTTAGATAATGAAACTATCAGAGAATATCTTTTTAGAGGTGAGAATCCCATGTTAAAAGCTGTAGTAAATTACGAAACAGCTTTAGATGACTATGAAAAAGATACCTCAGATGAGAACTTGGAAGCATTAAATGATGCGACCACTCAGATGGAAACACTTAAAGCTTGGGATTATGAATCTAAATTGAAAGAAGTAATCTCAAAACTGAGAGTTCCAGAGCTTGATCAAAAAGTAAATACATTGTCTGGTGGGCAAAAGAAAAGAGTAGCATTAAGTAGGGTTTTAATTACAGAACCAGAGTTTTTGATTCTCGATGAGCCTACCAACCATTTAGATCTTGATATGATTGAGTGGTTAGAGCAGTTTCTTGGTAGACAAAACCTCACACTGTTACTCGTAACACACGACCGCTATTTCTTAGATAGAATTTGTAACGAGATTATTGAGATAGAAAACCAAAAGCTATTCAGGCATAAGGGAAATTATTCTGCATATTTACTTAATAAGGCAGAAAGGGAAGATCAACTTCAACGAGAAACAGACAAAGCTAAAAACCTGATGCGAAAAGAGCTTGACTGGATAAGACGAATGCCGAAAGCGAGAGGAACCAAAGCCAAGTATCGTGTGGATGCATTTGAGGGAATAAAGGAAAAAGCTTCAGCTAAAACAGATTCTAAATCTATGGAGGTTGAAGTGAATATGAGCAGAATGGGTAAGAAAGTGATGGAGATTGATGATTTACAAAAGTCTTTTGGTGATTTCCCTATTGTAAAAGACTTCTCTTATGTATTCAAAAGAAGAGAAAGAATTGGTATAGTAGGACCAAATGGAGTAGGAAAGAGTACATTTCTTAATATGCTAACTGGTAAGATAAAACCAGATTCTGGTAAGATCGATCACGGAGAAACAATTGTATTTGGATATTATACTCAGGCAGGTATTCAGCTAGAAGAAGAGAAAAAGGTAATTGATGTAGTAAGCGATATTGCAGAAGTGATTGAGCAAGCTGATGGATCAAAAATTACTGCCTCTCAAATGTTGCAAAAGTTTTTATTTCCACCAAAACAACAGTATGATTTTGTATCGAAATTGAGTGGAGGTGAAAGAAGGAGACTTTACTTACTAACTGTTTTGATGAAGAATCCGAACTTCTTAATTCTCGATGAACCAACCAACGATCTTGATTTGCTTACCCTAAATGTACTGGAAGATTTCCTTCTAAACTTCCCAGGTTGTTTAATTATCGTATCTCACGATAGATACTTTATGGATAAGCTTACCGACCATTTATTTGTGTTTGAAGGTAATGGACTAATTACAGATTTTAATGGCAGGTACTTGGATTACAGAGCTTATATAGACGAAAAAGAGCGTGAGGAACAAAGAGCTTTAAAAGAGCAAAAAGAGAAAGAAAAAGTGCAAAAGCAAGAAGCTGAGAAAGCGGCAACACAAAAAGCAAATGCACCAAAACTTTCTTACAAAGAACAAAAGGAATATGAGCAGTTAGAAAAAGAAATCGAAAAGCTAGAAGGAGAAAAAGAAGCTGTTAATCAAAAAATGAATTCTGGCGAAGTTACAGATCATACAGAATTACAGGAGTTGTCTGAAAAAGTTGGCCAACTCATGGAGTTAATTGATGAAAAAACCATGCGTTGGCTCGAATTATCTGAAAAGTTTTAATTATTTAAACTGGCTAGCTACAATTAGTTCTTTCGTGCCATGGCTCCAGTTATAGAAACCATTGCCAGATTTAATACCCATTTGTCCGGCTGTTACCATATTGACTAAAAGAGGGCAGGGAGCGTATTTATCGTTTCCTAGCCCTTCATATAAAACTTTCATAATAGAAAGGCACACATCCAAGCCAATAAAATCTGCTAATTGTAATGGTCCCATTGGATGAGCCATTCCCAATTTCATAATAGTATCAATCTCTTCTACACCCGCAACGCCATTGTATAAACTATAGATAGCTTCATTAATCATCGGCATTAAAATTCTATTAGCTACAAAACCCGGATAGTCGTTAGCAGCAACAGGTACTTTTCCAATACTTTTTGAAATGTCAATGATTTTCTGAGTTGTTTTATCAGTAGTAAGGTAACCACTAATCACTTCAACCAGCTTCATTACTGGTACCGGATTCATAAAGTGCATACCTATTACCTGTTCAGGTCTTTTAGTAACTGATGCAATCTTTGTGATAGAGATTGAAGATGTGTTTGATGCTAAAATTGCTTCACTTGGTGCTTGAGCATCAATTTCTTCAAATATTTTTAATTTAATACTTTCATTCTCAGTAGCAGCTTCTACTACCAATTCTGCCTCTTTTACACCTTCTGCAATAGTAGTGTAAGTGCTAATGTTATCAAGCGCCTTTGTTTTATCTGCTTCAGTAATTAATTCTTTTTTAATTTGTCTGTCTAAGTTCTTAGCTATTTGAGCTAAGGCTTTTTCCAAAGCTTTCTCAGAAATATCTATCAAAGAAACCTGATTGCCGTTTTGTGCAAAAACATGTGCTATACCATTTCCCATTGTACCGGCACCGATAACAGAAATTTTCATATTTAAATCTTTAGTTTAATGGTCATAAATATCCAAATATACATAATAACTAAAGGATTGATAAATGTGAAATTTAAATTGAAAAGCTAATTTCTTTTCAGATTTAGACCTTACAGTTAACTTTAAGCCAATAATATTAAATACAAAAAATGAAGAACCTGTTATTGATTTTTATTGGCGGTGGGCTAGGTAGTTGTTGTAGATATTTACTTTCACTTTGGCTTAATACACCAGCTAGCAACTTTCCATTAGGTACATTCGCAGCAAATGTTTTGAGCTGTATGGTTTTAGGATTTGCTTCTGTATTAGTGATAGAAAAACTAGAATTATCAACCCATATCCGATTCATAATTATGACGGGTTTCTGTGGTGGGTTTAGTACATTCTCTACATTCGACAGTGAGATTTTCGCGATAATAGAAAGAGAAAACTATCTTTCAAGTTTAATCTACGCTGTAATTAGTATAATTGCAGGCCTTGGGGCTTTGTTTGTAGGTATGACACTAGGAAACAAGGTTATCTCTTAAAGTATTAAAATTTTTTTGGCTTCTTTCCAGAAATTAGCCATGTAGTTGCCGTATCAACATCAGCAAAAAATTCAATGTGCAATTCTTTTGATTCAAACTCTCTAGTAATTTGCTCATAAGATAATTGCGCTATAAAATCGTCGCTTATTACAATGGCAATCTTTTTTGTTTGATACTTCTTATAATAGGGTGAAATCGTTTGTTTGACCCACTCTTGCATATCTACTGCTATAGCAAATTTAGAATTGTTTACATCTATAAGAATATTTGCTGGTTGATATACATCTAAATAGTCGCAATACTTCCTTATCAAAGATTGATAATCAGCGTCAAGCATATCTTCACTGGTATTCCAGATAGCAGTAAGAAGATTCCTTTCATCTTCAAAATATACTTTCAGGTTTTGATTGTTAATATTCATAGACAGTGCTGGCTAGGGTTGTGCCTGTTCTGAAAGAACTTTTTAAATATTTCTGTTAATAAAACTTACATCGTAAATAGCTTACGAACTTCTTTAGTTATTTAGCCCAAGTCAGTGAAGGAATCACTGATTGGTTTAATTGTAATGTAAAAGCCTGAAGGTTTTGCTTTCAGGTTTTTTTATTTAAACTTTGGATATAAACTATATTATTGTTTTATATCTAAAATTGATACTCGTTAGTATTTACCTGAATAATTATGAAAGTAAAAAATACCTCAGATAATTCTCTTATAATCCTATCAATTTTTTTATTTAAGATTTCGCTTTTTATTACATCTTGTCAAGATGCTCCGAAGTATGATTTAATCATAGAAAATGGAAACATCTATACGATGAATGAAAAAAATAAAAAAGCAGAAGCGGTTGCAGTAAATGACGGTAAAATCGTATTTATTGGTAACACTGCTGATGTTGAAAAGTTCAAAGGCGAGAATACAAAAGTGATTGATCTTGAGGGTAAAACCATGACTCCCGGTCTTATTGATTCCCATGCGCACTTTCTAGGTATCGGTTATAACATTATGAATCTTGATCTCAGTAATACTACAAGTTATAATGAAATTGTAGAAATGGTGGCTGAGGCCGCAAAAAATGCTAAACCGGGAGATTGGATACTTGGTAGAGGCTGGCACCAAAGCAAATGGACTAATCAGCCAGAGAAATTAGTAAAAGGTTTCCAAACTCATGAATTATTAAGTGAAGTATCTCCTGAGAATCCTGTTTATTTAAGACATGCCAGTGGACATGCTGCATTTGCAAATGCCAAAGCGATGGAGATTGCAGGCGTAAGTACTTTAGACCCTGAAAGAATGGATGTGCATGAAGTGGAAGGTGGCGAGATTATTAGAGACGAATTAGGGAATCCAACAGGTATTTTTAATGAGACCGCAATGGGAATAATTGACGAATATGTTCCAAGTGCTGGTATCGAAAGCAATAGTAAAGCAATGGAATTAGCTTTTGAAGAATGCTTGAGAAATGGACTAACAGGTATGCATGATGCTAGCTCAGATAGTCTTGATATTGCAACATACTTGAAGTTTGTCGATGAAGATAAAATGAAAATGAGATTGTATATCATGCTAAGCAGTAGCGATACAGCTTTGCTTAACGATTGGTATGCAAAAGGTCCTGCAATTGGTCTTGGTGATGACATGCTAACCATTAGATCAATTAAGCTATATGGAGACGGTGCTTTAGGTTCTAGAGGAGCTTGGTTGCTAGAAGAGTATAGTGATAGACCGGGACATTTCGGGCACGAGACTACACCAATGTCTTATGTGAAAAAAGTGACTGAAGAAGGTCTAGCGAATGGTTTTCAGGTTTGTACGCATGCTATCGGAGATAGAACAAACAGAGAAGTGTTAGATATTTACGAAGCTGCATTTAAAGCAAGCCCAGAAAAAGCGGAAAATAGTAGATTTAGAATTGAGCATGCACAACATATAAGCGCTCAAGATATACCGAGGTTTGGTGAGTTAGGTGTTATTCCGGCGATGCAGGCAATACATATGAGTTCAGACAGACCGTGGGCAATAGAAAGATTAGGTAAAGAAAGAATTGAAGAAGGCGCTTATGTTTGGAAAAAGCTTTTAGAAAGTGGTGCAAAAGTGATTAACGGAACAGATGCACCTGTAGAACCTGTTAATCCAATAGCTTCTTTTTATGCTTCAGTTTCGCGTAAAACGCTGAAAGGTGAACCAGAAGGCGGTTATGAACCTTCTCAGAAAATGACAAGAGAAGAGGCTCTGAGGTCTTATACTTTAGATGCAGCTTATGGTGCTTTTGAAGAAGATATTAAAGGTTCTATAGAATTAGGTAAACTAGCAGACTTTACTGTTTATTCTCAAGATATTATGGAAGTTCCGGAAGATCAACTATTAGATACTGAAATTGAATATACCATTGTTGGTGGCGAGGTTGCTTATAAAAAAGGAGAGAGTTTATCGCTAAAAGATTGAACGAATATTTAATTTTGTTAAACAATTTAATAGTAGATTTTTTATAAATAAACAGTCTATTAGATAAAGAACTGAAATTTAAACTAGTGCGAAGTGAATAAGAATAAGATAAAATTTATAAAATCTCTAAATCAGAAAAAGTACAGAAAAAAAGAAGGACTTTTTATAGTAGAAGGAGAGAAGGATGTGTTGGAAGTTTTACGCTCTGATTTTGAGATACATTCACTTTGCTATACAGATAAATTTGCACCACATCTAGAAGAATTACCTGACTTTCCAAATAATGTACTAGACCATACAACGGCTAAAGAACTTGCTAAAGCTGGATCGTTTGTGACTAACGATTCGGCTTTAGCAATTGTAAAAGATAAGCCAGAGCAGGAAGCCCCATTACCTAAAAGTTTAACATTGATATTAGAAGATGTTAGAGACCCCGGGAATTTAGGTACAATAATGCGCATTGCAGACTGGTATCAGGTAACAGATATTATTTGCTCGACAAAAACGGCTGAATGGCAAAACCCTAAAGTAATTTCGGCTTCTAAAGGTTCTTTTACCAGAGTTAATTTGTACTACACAGATATTTGTGAGTATTTGAATAAACTGCCTAAAGAAACCATGATTATCGGGACATTTATGTATGGCAAAAGCATACATGAAATCCCCTTCCAACAACCTTCTGTGGTGGTAATGGGAAATGAGTCTGCGGGTATTAGCGATGAAGTTTCAGAATTGATAAAAACCAGAGTGACAATACCCCGTTACGGACATGCAGAGTCTTTAAACGTAGGTGTTGCCACTGCGATAGTTTGTGATAACTTTAGAAGACAGGTTAAGTAAATTAAATTACTCAGCTGTATTTTTCTTTTTCATCAGAAAAGGTGCGCTGATGAACCAAAATACCATTCCTGCAATCATTAAATTCTTTTGAATGTCTGCTGTAATTGTTCCATTAAAAAGTAAAATGGACGGCAGAATCGTAAGTATTAAGCCAATAATACTTGAGATGATGATTAGTATTTTCATATTTATATTTAGTTTATAACAAGCTGTTTTTTCTGTGCGATTTTGCTGCTAACTATGTAAAGAATGGCAGCTATGAACCAACCAGGTAAGCCTAAGAAGAATATTTCAACTCCACCGAAAACATTTAATCCTACGCAGATGCATAGTGTAACAATCCAAGCAATTCCTGCCGGTGCATTAAATTTAATTCCGGCTAATTCTGCGTAGTTAGATTGCAAGTTGAATTTCTTCATAAAGTAATGATCGATAAAGATCACCGCACCCATTGGCATCAATACTAAACCGTAAAGAGCTACAAAATCTAACAGTTTCATTACAAGTGCAGGGAAGATCGCTCCAATAGTTGCCACTGCTCCGGCAATCATGGTAACCTGCATTCTATTTTGTTTCGGGAAGATTGACTGAAAGGCGAGGCCGGCTCTGTAAATAGTAGGGTTGGCTGTTGTCCATCCTGCAATTACCACACAAATTGCACCTGCTAAACCTGCTGCATTAAATGCCAATGGTCCTGGAGCTACAGGTGGTAAATCTCCCGATGTTACTTGTGGTAGATATTCTGCCAATGTATAACCCTCTGGCACTATTTGAATCAATACAACTGAATAAAGAATCCCTGCTGCGATCCAAGCCATGTAATGCCCGATATAAACACCAGTTGCAGATGAAAAGCCATATTGCCATTTTTTTGCATATCTCAATACAGACATATCTGCCATACCGATGTGCATTGCCATATTAGCAAACCATGCAAAGAATGTAACATGCCAAAAATTAAACTTGCTTACATCACTAGCTGTAGCACCAACCCAAATTTTTTCTTTTGCAACTGTCCAAAAATCTCCAATACTAGAAACACCTAAATCTGGCAACACAGCAATTCCTGCAGATAAGAATACGAGAATCATCCAAGGAGCAGCGATATTGGCAACTTTAGCTACCATTTCATATCCTCTCATGGCTACCACTGTGATAATGGCACCAACAAAGAAGACTGCTAAAATCCATGAAATACTATTCGGATAAAAATCATTTAACCCGGGCATTTTCATGTTAAATGGAATACCAATGGCAGTTGCAGAAACGGCTATCATGGAGCCTGCTAAAAAGCAGAACATTAGGCCATTTGCGATGTTGTAGAAGTTAACTAATCTACTACCACAAATTTTCTCTAGTTGATAATAGAGTGTAATTCTATTTTTAACTGCTATGGGAGCACAGATTAATGCCCAACTTAGTACAGCCAGAAAATTACCGATAAGCAGACCTAAAATGAGTTCTACTGCATTAACTCCGTGTGCAACGAACAATGGACCGATTACAAACTCAGTACCTGCGGCATGTTCGCCAGCATACATTCCAACAAAACTCCCAATTCCTTTTAATTTGCTATCTGGAACTCTTTCTCTTTCGTACTCATTTACACCCTGCGTTTTGTTAGCTGGTTTAGTTTTAGATGTTTCAATATTCATATTTACAGTTTATGTTTTTAGGTAAAAGCGGAGAATCAAAGACCAGTTGCGATGGTTTTTGAGCCTCTGGTCTGAATTAATTGCTCTCTTATTTGCAGTTTTCTGTAAGTATCGAGCGGATTAATTGCAGCATTTGATCTTCTTCTAGCTTCGGCAAGTAAAGGTCTTACATCAGTTCTGTAAGCATTCTGTAAAACTTCTTGTGCCATAGATACATCGTTAGATTCACGATATTTTTCTAAACTATCTCTATCGATAATGAGTGCCTGAGCATAGGCAAGCTTCATAGCTTCTACAGATTGTAGTAAGTCTTCGAGAGGGTCTTTTAGGTTATGGCTCGCATCAATCATCCAAGCAGGTACTGGATTTGCCGATTTTTCATCTTCCATACCTTCTACCAATTCATTAAATATTAAGAATAATTGGTAAGGCTTCATTGAGCCAACAGTAAGGTCATCATCAGCAAACTTAGAATCATTAAAATGGAAACCACCAAGTTTTGCCTCCATCATTAATGTAGCTACAATTTGCTCGATATTGGTATTTGGCAAGTGGTGACCTAAATCGACAAGACAAAAAGCCTTTTCGCCAAGTTTATTGGCAAGTAGGTGAGAAGTTCCCCAGTCTGGAATTACCATAGAGTAGAAGTAAGGCTCAAATGGTTTGTACTCAACTAACACTTTCCAATCTTCTGGGAGTGTTTCATAAATTCTTTCTAAAGAATCTAAAGTATTGCCAAATGCTTTTCTAAAATTCATTTGACCCGGAAAACTAGAGCCATCTGCTAACCATACTGTTAAAGCTTTTGAGCCAAGTTCTTTTCCGTATTTAATTACTTCTATATTGTGTTCAACTGCTTTCATTCTTACCGCAGGATCGGAGTGGCAAAGAGAACCAAACTTGTAAGAATGATCTTGACCGGGTTGATCTTGAAAAGTGTTTGAGTTAACTGCATCAAATTTAAGGTTGTAAGATGCGGCTAATTCTTTAATGGCATTTGTATCTTTTGGGATGTCCCACGGAATGTGTAAAGAGATCGCATCGCTTGATGCATTTAATGCGTGTAGTGTTCCTACATCTTGTATTTTTTCTTCGAGGCTGCCAGGTTCACCACCACCGGGAAATCTGCCAAATCTTGTTCCACCTGTGCCTAATGCCCAGCTTGGTATTGCTACCTGAAATGATGAAATTTTATCTAAAAGCTGCTCGATGTTATGGCCATCTTTTTCTAGTGTTTCTGCTAGAATTTCAAACTGTCTTGTATGAGTTTGTGCTGCACTATTGTTTATTTCTGCTATTCTCGAACTTAATCCTTCCATTTCCAATTTTTTTTAAAACCAAATCTATATTTTACCAAGAACATAACTATGATGTACTGTACTGACAATTAACTATGAAAAAACTCATCCTTCGAGTTGAAAAATGAGTTGAAAAAAAGCGGTAAATATTCTATTATTCAGATTAAATAATTTATTGTTCGGGCGTCTTGATTTTGTCTTTATATAGCTTGTGAGCTTGGCCAACCCAGTTATCTCTCTGAATTCTCCCCGGGAAAAATTCTATGGCATCAGTCACTCTTTCTATTAAATGATCATCAAAACTGCTAATCTGTCTATAAGTGTAAATTCCAATATCGTTTAATTTCTTTTCTATAAATGGTCCAATACCTTGAATCACTTTTAGATCATCTTTCTCACTAATATCGGCATCGTTAAAAAGCTTTTTTTGATTGGCAGAATTCGCTCTACACTCATTCAGCTCATTTTGGAGTTCTTCCATTTTAAGCAGTACTTGCTTATTATTCGTGTAGAGAGTTTTGTTTTCGTTTTTAAGCAGTATGTATTCGTCTTCTTGAGGCCTTATTTCTAGTTGAGTTTTAAGTTTGGCAACTTCTTCCATTAAAGCAGACTTCTCCATTTCAGATTTTGTACTCACAGAGCCTACTTCCACAGATTCTGCTTCGTTTTGGAATTGTAGCGTTTTTGCCTTTTTAAGTGAATTGATCTCTTTTTTCAACTGCTCATTCTCATTTTCGAGCTTAGTAATCTGAATTTTTTGCTGAAGCATTTCACCTTGTAATTCTTCTAATGGAAATTTCCATCTTCTACGATAATATAGCCAGGCAGTAATGTAACCTATCGCAGCAGCCACAGAAAGGGCTATTATAAAAAAAATGGCTTTTTCAGTCATGGTGATTTAGATTATCAGAAGTTTACTTAATTATATCATTGTAGATTTAATGTATTACAGAGTTGTATTAATTCTTAATTAGTATTTCTACTCGCCTGTTGTTTTGCCTGCCCTCGTTGGTTTTATTGCTGCTTAGAGGCTCGTATTCCCCCATGCTTTTAGCATCTATTCGATTAGCATCTATCTCATATTTACTCAAAACAGCTTTTACTTTTTCGGCTCTTTCTTGGCCTAATTGTAGATTTTTAGCTTCGTCTCCAACATCGTCGGTGTGCCCGGTAATGGTAATTCTTTTACCAGAGTTATCTTTAAGGTATGAGATCAAATTCAAAAAGGATTCATTTTTAGTTAAGTCCTCTTGAATATCAATAGTAGCAAAGTCAAAATGAAAGGTCATTTGTTGCGTAATGTCTTTTGCTTCATCTAAAACTTTGGTTTTTGGATCTACCGAAATGCTGTCAATTATTATATCTGAGGTGTCATTACTATGTAAAATATCTAGTTCGGTACTATCTACCTCTTTTTCTACTGTACTATCTTCTGAATAAACCTTTAAATTTTCTGCAGTAACATTATTGCTGGTTTCGCCCAGACATAAATATTCAATCTTGCATAAATACCAATAAGTTGTTCCCGCAGCCCACAATCCGAAACACAACAGTCCAGTGAGTAAAATTTTCATAAACAAGTATGGAATATTAGCCTAGAAAAAAATCAGATAGTAAGACACAAAAAGTTTGAGGACACCCGGTTGAAAGTGCTACTACAATTTAGTTTATTTTAATTAAGCTAACAATAATTAAGGGCTAAAAAAATGCTAAAATACTATGTAATAATCTTTCAGTAGAGAACTGTATTCTTTTGAGTAGGAGGTATCTTCGTTTCTTATACTAAACTCTTCTTCTTTTATCTTTTGGTTAATAGGGGAGATCATCAAAATAATTCTGTGTACCTTCTTATAGGTAATCGGTTTGATGTTTAATTGATAGTTTACAAAGAGAGCGTATTTTGGGAGATGTTGTAAAAATCTATTTCCTTCGTCAACAGGCAAAATAATATAGAATTTACCATCTGAAGCCAGTAATTGTTTTACTGCTTTAATTAAAGCTTCGAAAGGGAGAGAGTCATTGTGTTTAGATAAGTTTTTGTGCGCATATGGAGACTTTGTTGCATTCTCAAAGAAAGGTGGGTTACACACAATTACATCGTATAGTTTTGAGCTATTATCAGCATAATCTATAATGCTGTTATGAAAGCAGCTAAGCCTTTCAGTCCATTTACTTTGTTCGAAGTTATAAATTGCTTGTTGCGCAGAATCAGCGTCAATTTCCACTGCATCAAAATTAGCCTCAAACTTTTGCGCAAGCATTAATGCAATTACACCAGTTCCAGTTCCAATGTCTAAAAATTGAGAATTAGAATTGACCTTATCTTTTTGCAATTCTTTTACAGCGACTGCTCCTAGCAAACATCCATCTGTATTTACCTTAAGACTGCAATTTTCTTGATGAACAACAAACTCTTTAAATATAAAAGGCTTAGCTGGTTTTTTAGGCATACAAATTAATCGTCGTGACCAGGATATTTTAAACCGATTTGCTTTCTAATGGTATCCATGCACTCCATTAGTGTAAGGCTATCTTGATGACTCATTAACTCATTTTCGGTTTTTCCATTTAAAATATCTGTAGAGGCTGCTTCAATTTCATATTCGTAACCATTCTGACCACTCACTTTATAATCTTCATATTGATAATTAAAGCGGTCTGAATAAATTTTAATCGCACTTGGTTGGTACCAAGGTCTGCAAATTTCAATTCTTGCCTTTTCTAAATTGATTTGAGTGATGATGGATGAATCTGAAATAATAGAAGTGGTAATAGCAGCTTGAACACCTTTATCATATTCAAAAATGAAAGTGCCTTGTGTATCTGCACCTGTTTCTGCAAAACTAGCAGAGGTTAGTATATTTACTGGTTTGCCGAGTAAGTAAGAAACCAAGAATACTGGATAAACACCAACGTCTAGCAGTGCACCACCACCAAGCTCTATATTATAAAGTCTGTTATTTAAATCAACCGGAGCTTTAAAGCCAAAGTCTGACTGTATGCTTACAATTTTGCCGTACTCACCAGAATTTACAAGCTCTACTACTCTTTTAATAGAAGGTAAAAATCTAGACCACATGGCTTCCATTAAAAATACTTTTTCGGCCTTAGCAGTTTCAATCATTTCTTTTACCTCTTTGAGGTTTATGGCTAGCGCCTTTTCGCAAAGAACTGCTTTTTTGTGCTTTAAGCAGGCAATTGCATATTTATAGTGGTAACTGTGCGGAGTAGCAATGTAAATTGCATCTACTTCGCTACTTTCCATCAGTTCCTCATAAGAACCGTAGGCTATTGGAATACTATATTTATCTGCAAATTCTTGAGCTCTCTCTTTATTTCTTGATGCTGCAGCAACAACTTTTGCATTGTTAACTCTAGATGCTGCTTCAGTAAATTTTCTTGCTATTTTTCCGGGGCCTAAAACTCCCCATCTTACTTGTTTATCAGTCATTTATATAGTATGTTTTTTAGCTATCTTCATTAGTGGTATCTAATAATAATAAGTCAGCTTCTGCGGCTATGTGGCCAAATGCAGACCAATAGTTTTTGTTGATCATTGAATGGTAAATTTCTAAGGCTTTAGAAGTATCACCGTTTTGCAAATACCAGTTGCCAACTCCATAACCCTGCGTAACTAGAGATAGAGCTGAGTCTTCATTTTTAATTGCTTCATCATTCAGCAACTCTTCTGGGGCCATTTCGCCTTTGTACATCAACAACCTTTTATAGTAAGACTCATTTTCTACAATTTCCATATCAGGATGAATGCTATCTAAAAGCGCAATTGCTTCGGCAGTCATTCCTAATCTATTATAGGTCATGTATAACCAATCGGAAGTGGCTGTGAGTAAATCGTCGTTGTCAGAATATTTTAAACATTGCCTGTAGCTTTCTAGCGCTTTATAGAAATCTCCTTTAAGATAATAAGCTAAACCTAAGTGGTAAAAGATGTTGAATTTATTATTAGATAATGGAATGCCTTGTTTGTTTGGCAGCCCATCTGGTTCAATAAAGTTATCTTCTTCTTTGCTTAATTCTGCTGCAGTTTCTAAGTCTTCGATTGCCTGATCAAAATCTCTCACTGTGATGTAGCGATGACCGCGATGTCTGTAAAGCTGAGAGGAATCAGGATAAAGCCTGATTCCTTCAGTGAAAATCTTTATTGATTGCCAATAATAGCCTAAATATGCTTTTCTTCTTCCATACCATATTATATGATCAATATCTGTTGGGTCTTTATGATAATCTGCCAAAGCATCGAGCATTTTCTTTTGGTAAAGTTTTCTGGTAGTTTCAGGTAGTTCTCTATGTTCTAGTGTAGTGCCATCTAATGCAGTAACTACATCTGGTTTACCTGAAGATTTAAGCGTTTCTTCTTCTGCTGTTTTTCTGTTTTGGTCTTCTGTTTGGCAGGCACAAAAGGCAAAAAACACAACAGGGAATAAGAATTTATTGATTATGGCAACAGTTTTCATTAATTATTTCGATTGATTGTTGATGTATTGAATCTAAAAGGAAGTTCAAATAAAGAAATACCTATATTAATTTAATAAATTTTTTGATTCTTTACACCTATTAATTTGATGGGTAAGCAGCAACAGCTTCAATTTCTATAAACATTCCTTCTCTTACTAAAGAAGCAACTCCTAGTGTTGTTCTTGCTACTTTGTCTGGGTTTTCTTCATTGTTAAAATATTCTCCATAGGCTTTAAAAAAGCCATCAAAATCTAGTTTGTCTTCATTGTTTTTATCAGGAGCAACAAATACTCGCATAAACACAACATCTTTCATGGTTAAACCAGCTTCACCCAAAACAGTTTCGATTTTTCCTAAAGCACCTTTAGCTTGTGTATAGGTATCTCCGTATCTAGCTGGGTCTCCATAAGCGGCAGTAGTGTCTAATACATTGCCTACTTGACCACTTGTAAAAAAATAAGAATAACCAGCAGGCACACTAACTCCTTTTAAAATAGGTGAGTTGGCTCTGTCGTGTCTAATAATTTTTTCGGTTTTTGCAGGTTCATCAATAGTATCTTTTACTGGTGCAGAACAAGAATAGATGCTTATAGTTAATAAGCAAACCACAAAAAATTTAATAGCTTCAGTTCTAATCATTTTATTAGGGATAATTTAAAATTGTGATGAGAAAATTAAAATTTCGAATGAAGATAGTATTAAAAATTCAAGGTTGTGCTATATTCTTGATTAAGGAATTTTGATATTAAAAAATGTAGCCACAATTTAGCCTAACATTTTTGAGATTACCAAACTCAATATATATAAAATAAATATTTTCAACATTTACTCATGTTACAGAAAAATAACCCCACAGAAACAATAGCATGGAAGAGACTCAGTGCTGAGTTTGCTGTTAACCATAGCTTAAAAATGACAGACGCTTTTAAGGAAGATCCTGAGCGTTTTTCAAAATTTAGCAGAAAATTCGAAGATATACTTCTGGACTTTTCTAAAAACCTGATCTCTGATAGTGTTTTTAAATTACTAATTCAATTAGCAGATGAAGTTGAATTAAAAGATGCTATCGATAAAATGTTTCAGGGAGATAAAATCAATGAAACTGAAGATAGAGCTGTTTTACACACCGCATTAAGAAATTTATCTGGAGGTCCGGTTTATGTTGACGGAGAAGATGTAATGCCAGATGTAAAGGCTGTATTGAGCCAGATGGAGGAATTTTCTAATAAAATTACCTCTGGCGAATGGAAAGGATATACTGGTAAATCTATTACTGATATAGTAAATATAGGTATTGGAGGTTCAGACCTTGGACCTGTAATGGTTACAGAAGCATTAAAACATTACTGGAAGCCAGGAATGAATGTACATTTTGTTTCTAATGTGGATGCAACTCATATTGCTGAAACTTTAAAAACAGTAGATCCTGAAACTACACTTTTCATGATCGCTTCAAAAACATTTACTACTCAAGAAACCATGACGAACGCGCATACAGCACGCGATTGGTTCTTAGAAGCAGCAAAAGATGAAAGCGAAGTAAAAAAACACTTTGTAGCGCTTTCTACAAATAAAGAAGGTGTTGAAGAGTTTGGTATCGACACCAACAATATGTTTGTTTTTTGGGATTGGGTAGGAGGACGTTACTCACTATGTTCTGCTATTGGTTTATCAATCGCTTGTACAATCGGTTTCGATAACTTTAAAGAGTTATTGTTAGGGGCTGAGGCAATGGATAATCACTTTAAAGACACTCCATATAGCGATAATATTCCTGTAATTTTAGCTTTGTTAGGTGTTTGGTACAATAACTTCTACGATGCAGAAACTGAAGCAATTTTACCTTACGATCAATATATGCATCGTTTTGCTGCCTACTTCCAACAAGGAAATATGGAAAGTAATGGTAAGTATGTTGATAGAGATGGAGAAGCAGTTAATTACCAAACTGGTCCAATTATTTGGGGTGAACCTGGTACTAATGGTCAGCATGCTTTCTATCAGTTAATTCACCAAGGTACTAAAATTATTCCTTGCGACTTTTTAGCTCCAGCTCAAAGTTTAAATCCAATTGGAGACCATCATCCTAAATTATTAGCTAACTTTTTTGCTCAAACTGAAGCCTTAATGAAAGGTAAGACTGAGGCAGAAGTTAAAGCTGAAATGGCTAACTTATCACCAGAAGAAATGGAAAAAATACTTCCATTTAAAGTGTTCCAAGGTAATAAGCCAAGTAACTCAATCATGTTTAAAAAATTAACTCCTAGAACATTAGGTAGCTTAATTGCTATGTACGAACATAAAATATTTGTTCAGGGAGTTATCTGGAATATATTCAGTTTTGATCAGTGGGGAGTTGAATTAGGTAAACAACTTGCTAAAAAGATCCTTCCAGAATTGGATGGAGACAATGCAGTTGAATCTCATGATAGCTCTACAAACGGATTGATCAATTACTATAAAGAATTGAAATAAGCATATTTGATCTTAAATGTCAGGATTTGTTAAGAGCTTGATACATTCAATTTTCTAATTGATAATAAGCCTAATACAGGTCCTGGTAGTAAAGCCAAAAATAAATATGGCTGTAAAGTATCAATCGAGCTTAAATACCCTAAGAGTTGAATACTGATTATTGAAATTGTAAAGCCGGTACTGTTTACTATTGTTAGTGCAGTACCGGTTATTTCTTTTGGGGCCGATGCTGCTACTAAAGATGAAAACTGAGGTGAATCTGATATTACAAAAAAAGACCAGATGAGAAGATAGAAAATCATCAGCCAAAAGGGAAGTAAAAGCACTATTGGTGATAATAAGCAGCAAATTCCCGAAATGCTTAGTGAATTTTTAGCGACGAAATAACTGCCTTTTTTAATAGAAATTAAACCTCCGAAAATACAGGAGAAAAAACCAATTGCTATTATAATAAATGACCAAAGAGAAATATTAATTTGCTCATTGTGCGTATCTCCGTAAAGCTTTAAGAGCCAAGGTAAAAATGCCCAGAAGGTATACAACTCCCACATATGCCCAAAATAACCAAAAGCACTTTTTCTAAAGGCATTATACTCAAATACTTTAAAAATTACTTTAGGATTAAATTTGCTCCCTTTTTTTCTATAGGGTCCATCTTTTAAAACTAGCATTAAAATTCCTCCGCTCACTGCAAAAAGTGAAACTGAAATTAATACATGTTGCCAATTTAATACAGTGTGCATACTGTTAAGCAAGTGTGGAAATGCTGTTCCTAAAACCAATGCACCAACTAAAAAACCAAGAGCTTTACCTAAACCTTTTTCGTACCAGTCTGCAGCTATTTTCATTCCTACCGGATAGATACCTGCTAAAAATATACCTGTTAAAAACCTAAAAGTAATTAGCAGCGGTAAGGTAATGTGAATGAGTAAAATGGCAACATTGCAAATAGCTCCAATTAATGCTGAGACAAAGAATACTTTGCTTGGAGAAAACCTATCGGCAATGGAAAATATGGCATAAATGAGCGTGCCAATTATAAAGCCTAGTTGAACTGCAGTGGTTATATGACTTAAAGTGTTTGCAGGAAAATGATATGTTTTTTGAAGTTCTGGTAAAATAGCATTACCGGCAAACCATAGTGAGGTACCAGAGAATTGTGCAAAAACAATTGATGCAAGTACCCAAACATTGGCTTGCCGATTTTGATTTTCCAAGATTGAAGTAGTAGTATTTATTGATAAATGTATTCTACTCCTTTATTTTTACCTGTATGAATTTTCCAGAATTCTTCAGCAATTTTATCAGGAGAAAAATGTGTCCCTTCTTTAACATGGCCTGCTATTGTTACAGTTCCCACTTTAATACCACTGCCTTTAAGTTCTTGAGCTAAGCAGAATGCTAAGCTTCTAATACCTGCTTTTCCTATAGCCAAAGAAGTGTATTCAAAATAGGGTTTTAAAGCTAAACCTCCACCAGTTAAAAGAATAGTGCCTTTTTTCTTCTTTTTCATATCTGGTATTATCAATTGGGAAGATAGCACTGCGCCTGCAATATTTACTTTAAAGTCAGTTACAAGCGAATCATAATCTTGTTTTGTAGGAACTTCTTTTCTAATGACGGCTGCATTGTATAATAAAGTATCAGCAATGCCTACTTCCGTTTTAATTTTCTGGAAAGTACTTTCTAACTCTTCATTATTAGATACATCACATGAATAATATGTGTTCTCTACATTTTCTGAAGTTAATGTGTCACTAAGTTTTTGAAGCTTATCTGCATTTCTTGAAATAAGTACAACACGATAATTCTCTGAAGCAAATTTTTTAGCAACGTTTAAGCTAATTCCTGGCCCTGCTCCAACAACAATAATTATTGGTTTTTCCATGTATAGGTTAAAAAAATTGAGATTAAAAAAATACTCAATGATTTTAGCAAAAACCGATCAAAATTCAAACACTTAAGCCAATTAATATTTCGGAAATAAGGTGTACCTCAATTAAAACAACTATTATAATTGCTTAGCATGATATTCTATTTTAATTGAAAGTAGTTTTGTACTAGAAGTTTAAACTAGAGTTTGTCGAATTGATAATCTTTGGTATTAAGAATATGTGAAAAGTATTAAATGCTACAAGGATATTTTACAGCTTTCATATACAGTGTCATTTCATTTTTCCAGTCTTCTTCAACCTTTAAAACCAAATGAGTTTTGTCTACCGCTTTTACTGAAAAAAAATCGACTTTATCTATAAGTTGGTAGGTGAGTTTTATTTTTTGGTTAGATTCATCATATTCCCATTTCCCTTGAAAACAAGTGCCTCCATCAACTCTAATAAAAGTAAAGTCATCTCTTAAGTCCAAATAGTCTTGTTTCTCTATATCTGATGGACTCATTACTGTTCCTCTGATGCTAGATTTATCAAATTGCCATGTTCTGGCTAATGTTAAAAAATCATTCTGACCATATGTAATATTTGCTATCAGTAAGAGACTGCAAATTTGAGATATGTTTAAAAACAGCAATTTCATTTTGAGTTTTAGTTAGATTAAAACAAGAATCTGGTCGTATGATGTTTGTCAATTTCCCTGGTCTTTATCTAATGATGTTTCAATTTAAATAATGGTTGCTTAATCGAATAAAAAAAAATTGCATTTAACACATCTTTAACGTTTGTGGTGATTGGCAGATAAGATGCATGAGTGGTTGAAAATGGACAATATTAAGCCAAAAACTACATTTAATCTATAGTTAAACTTATCTCATATGCATCATTCATCTAGTCAGGAAGAATACATTAAAGAACTGGAAGAAAAACTCAAATCTAAAGATAGAAAAATTGATGTTTTAAAAACACAATTAAAAGAGCGTAGGGTAGAAGGGAGCAAAATTCTGAATGAAATTAGGCGAATGAATCAGAATATTGTTTCGAAAAAAATCGAATTTGCAGAAATCGTTGAAAAAGTTAAAAACTTTAATAACGAGTTTGTAGTTCATCATGAAGATGCTTTAAAGACAATTGATTTAGTTTATATGCTAAATCAAGACCTACTACTCGAAAATGCAGATCTCAAAGATCAGAAAGTAAAACTTCTAGAAGCGAATGATAAATTGAAGAAGATTGCTAAAATCTGGGAGGAAAACTTTGAGAAAAACAATGAAGCTACTAACACACTTTTTGAAACAGAACAAAAACTGAGAGAGAAAAGTCAGAGGTTAGAAGCTGCATATGCGAAAACCTACCAAAAAATTACAGAGAGTATAAATTATGCAAAAAAGCTACAGGAAGCAATGATGCCTGATAGTTTACCTGTTCAGCATAATTTGAGTGATACATTTATTTTCTGGCAACCTAAAGATATCGTAAGTGGCGATTTTTATTGGATGTGTGAGAAAAACTATAAGATTATAGTGGCAGCAGTAGATTGTACTGGTCATGGGGTACCTGGTGCGATTATGAGTGCGGTTGGAATTAGATTGCTAAATGAGATAGTATTTGTAAAAGGTATTTTAGAACCAGCAGATATTCTTTATGAATTAGACAAGAATGTAAATAATATGCTTGTTCACTCCAAAGAAAAAAGAAGAGAGGGGATGGACGCTGCAATCTGTGTGATTGATAATATTCCCGAGTATTACAGAGAATATGTAGATGAGAAGAAGATTAAATATGCAGGAGCAAGACAGCCTTTTGTTTATATTAAAGATGGAGAGCTTAATCGTGTTAGGGGAGATAAAAAGTCTATTGGAGAGAAATCTCAATTAATAGATAACGAAGACTTTAAGTATACTCAGCATGAGGTTTTAGTTGATAGTCCTGTTAGTTTTTATTTATTTAGCGATGGCTTTCAAGATCAGTTTGGTGGATTAGGTAAAAAGTTTTCTTTAAGAAGAATGGAGGAGATCTTTTTAGCTAATTACAAGAAGACTATGGAAGAGCAGAAAGATATCATCACGAATGAATTTATTATCTGGAAAGGTGATGAACAACAAATAGACGATGTAACTGTGATGGGATTTAAGGTTGTTTAACCTATTTTTTAATCTTTTCTCAAATCTTCTAGGAATTTTTTAAGGTGAATAAGGATTTTTTAAGCTAAACTGCTATATTTGCACCCTGAAAATTTTTGTTCAATCATCAAACCTTAAATAAATGAGTTTGAAGCATTATGAGACAGTTTTCATAATCACTCCCATTCTATCTGAACAAGAGATAGAGGAGACTGTCGCAAAGTTTAAAAGCTGGCTCGAAGAGCATAAAGCTGAAATTTACCATGAGGAGAAATGGGGTCTTAAGAAACTTGCTTACCCTATTGACAACAAAACTACTGGTGTTTACCAATTGTTCGAGTTTAAAGCTGATCCTTCTGTAATCCAAACGCTTGAAATCGAGTACAAAAGGGATGAGAAAATCCTTAGATTCTTAACCGTAAGCTTAGACAAATACGGAGTAGAATTTAACGAAAAGAGAAGAAGCGGTGCATTTAAGAAAAAATCAGAAACATCTAAAGAGGAGGTAGCATCATGACACTAGTTAACGAATCAGTAAACCGCGGAGAAGTTAAGAAAAAATACTGCAGGTTTAAAAAGCACAGAATTAAATATATCGATTATAAAGATCCTGATTTCCTTTCTAAATTCTTAAATGAGCAAGGAAAAATCCTTCCAAGAAGAATTACAGGAACTAGTTTAAAGTATCAGAAGAAAGTTGCTAAGGCAGTAAAAAGAGCTAGACAAATAGCGCTTCTTCCTTATGTAACTGATGGTTTCAAATAATCTTTATACCAGTTAGTGGATGATATTTTCATTTCACAATTTATTAAAAATATTAGTCATGGAAATTATACTAAAAGATGATATAAAAGGGCTAGGTTATAAAGACGATGTTGTAACTGTAAAGCCTGGATACGGAAGAAATTATTTAATCCCTCAAGGATTAGCAATTTTAGCTACTGAATCTAACAAGAAAATCCTTGCTGAGAACTTAAAACAAGCTTCTCACAAAGCAGAAAAAGTTAAAACAGAAGCTGAAGAGATTGCTAGTTCTATTGGAGATTTAGAACTTTCTATTGGAGCTAAAGCTGGTGAGAGTGGTAAAATCTTTGGTGCTGTTACTGCACTTCAGATCGCTGATTCTCTTAAAGCTAAAGGTTTTGATATTGATAGAAGAAAAATTTCTTTTAACTCAGATATCAAAATGTTAGGAGAGTACACTGTAGTACTTGACCTTCATAAAGAGGTGAAAAAAGAAATTACTATTAAAGTTGTTGAAGAATAATAGTAACTTTCAATAAAAGAAAAAGCCTGAATGTTAAATCATTCAGGCTTTTTCTTTTTTCTAACTATTCTATTCAACAATAACTATCGGGAAATCTTGCCCGCGACTATAACCTGTTGGGTATTGAGGTTTGCCTCTAAACTTCTCACTTAGTTGTGGCACTCTATCTTCCAAATATCCTTTCAGCTCATTTACAGTAATTTTTTTGTCTTTTAATCCTCCATCTGCATTTCCTTTCATAGCTTCCAGAATCGAATAAGTGAATACTCCATGTCCTAATTCTTCAAATTCAGATGCAAACTCTTCTTGTCCACTAGCAGCTAATAATACTACACCGGCACTTCTTGCTAGCTGCATCATCGCTTTTTGTTCTTTAGGACCTCGGCTTACAAAAGAGCTTATTGCTCCACCAGATTGACAGGCATCGAGAACAATCAATTGTTTTTGGGCTTGAATTTTTCTTGAAAACTCCATTAACTCAGAAGAAGAAATAGCTTTTTCTGCTAACTGTTCTTCTGCTCCATAAACTTGGGTGACATCGTATGGGATTAAATAATATTCTGAATTTCTATTTGCATTTGCTTCAGCCAAAGCGCCATGCCCTGCATAGTAAAAAACAAAAACATCATTAGGTTGAGCATTTTCTACTACAGAATCTAGTACACTTCTGATATAAACTGCACTTGCATTCTGATCGTAGATTTCATACTGGTTTATATTTTTGAAAATTTTATCGCTGCCATGTTTCAGTGTAGATATAAACTCAGATGCATCCGTTTTAGCTACATTTAATTTATAGTTTGGATTGAGATATTCATTAATTCCAATGCAAACTACATGTAAATTTGCCTGTGGTTTGTAGGGGCTATCATAAACAATATTCATGATATCGTGCATAGATTCAGTCCTTTCGTTATTGAAAGCCATTGTACTAAATCTATTTTCTCCCTCAATTAATGTCGCATCAACTTCAATTTCAACGGTTTCACCATCTTCTGGTCTGTTTTTGTACTCAGTTCCTGTAGTGTATATTAATTTGCCATTTTGATATACTCTAATTTCATCTATTCCACCACCATTGTCTATAGTCTCAGATACAATTTTTACTTTTTCATTAGAGCTTGTATATGATCTAGTTTTTGTATCGAAACGAAGGTGTTTATTTACACTAACTGGATCTGCAAATTCAATATCATTTGGAATATTGACAAACTCAAAAATATTGAATTCCATATCATTAGGGTCTTCTCCATTTATAATTCTTGACCACAATTCTGGAGTGTAAAATTTCTCAAAATAAGATTCAAGAGGAATAACCTCGCTACCATTTACATAATGAAGCGCATTTTTAATACCTTCAATTGTTCCTTCAAAATATCCTCTTTGTGTTACTATCACATAATCTTCACCATTCTCCATAATGATAAGAGTTGCTAACTCTCTCATTTTAGCTAAATCCCATAAAGTGATTCTAGAATCATCTCCACCACTAACTAGATATTTACCATCTGGGCTAAATGAAATTTGATTTACATCTGCATCGTGGCTTTTAAGTTCATAAAGCTTTTTTCCTGTTTCTGTATCCCATAGTATGATGCTTTTATCTCTGCTTCCAGAGGCTAAAATATTCTTTTTAGGATGCAATGCAAGGCATAGTACTTCGTCTTTATGTCCATTAAACTCATTAATTATTGAGCCGTTTCCAGACCATTTTTTGATTGATTTATCGAATCCTGCAGTGAAAATAAACTGTCCATCATGACTAGTTTTTACTGCTCTAACAGCGCCTTCATTAGCTTTAGCTTTAGCTATTAAATTTCCGCTTGTTATATCCCAAACCTTGAGTAGGCTGTTGTGGCCTGCACTTAACAGAAATTTACCATTTGGGCTGAAATCTAGATTCCAAGCAGGCTCATAGTATGCCTTTGTATTTCCAAATAGAGTATCAATTGATCTATAGGTATCTCTTTCCCAAAGAATAACAGTTCCATCTGCACTGCCACTGGCAAATATTTTTCCGCTCGGGTGATAGGCTACTGAAAAAATACCTTTCCTATGTGCTTTAAAAATGTGCCTGTTATTGTTGCCATCTTTATCAGATTTCCAAACTACGGCTGTTTTATCAGCGCTGCCACTTAGAATTTCATTACCATTTGGAGCAAAAGCAATTGATCTAATATCTCCCTTATGACCTTGAAGCTTTTGGTAAATCTTACCAGATGGCATATCCCAAAGAATAATATCTTTTCCATCATTTACTATGGCTAATTTATCACCAGTAGAATTGAAAGATAGACCCGTTATTTTTTTAGAATAACCTGTTAGCTTACAAATCATCTCACCCTTTTCTACATTAAGTACAACAGTTTGCTCTAGTTCATTTCCACAGGCAATTATATTTCCTTCTGGGTTATAGACAACTGATGAAATCCAGCTAAGTTTGGTAGGGAAGCTTTTTAAAAGTTTTCCATTTTGGCTTCTCCACATATTAATTTGGTGATTTAAACCACCACTAATTATGTATCTACCATCAACACTATAACTAAAAGAATTAGAGTTGCCCAAGTTATCTGGTAGATTATAAAGCATTTCTCCGCTTACAATATCCCATGTTTTAATGGTTTTATCTTGGCTGCAACTGGCAAAAGACATTCCGTCTGGGTTGAATTTTACAGTGTTAATCTTTTCTGTATGTCCACAGTATTCTCTAAGCTTTTTATTATTGGATAGAGACCACAAAATTACTTTGTTATCCCAACCTCCACTCACTAAATATCTTCCATTAGAATTAAATGTGAGTGTGCTTGTACTTTTCTCATGACCTTCGAAGCTATGTATCATTTTACCTGTAAGTACTTCCCAGATTTTGATACTTGTATCTGAACTATCTTTAGAAAAATCACCAGAACCACTGGCCACTATTAAATCATCTGGGCTAAAAGCTACAGTTTGTATAGGGCTGGTATGTCCTTCTAATGTTTGTATGTTCATACCTGTACTCACTTCCCAAACTTTTACTGTTTGGTCGTAGCTACCACTCACTAAAAGTTTTCCATCGCTACTAAAAGAAATCGCATTAACTTTAGAGCTATGTCCATCTAAGGTTCTTAAGATTCTACCTGAAGCAATATCCCAAAGCTTAATAACACCATCTGAAGCTGTAGTAGCAATGGTAGTATGTGAGGGATTAATAGTTACATATGTAGCTCTACCTTCATGACCGATTTGAGCAGTTAGTTTTGGACTTTGTGCATAAACAAGTGAGAAAGAAGAAAAAAATAGGAAAAATAATAAAAAGCATTTTCTCATGATATTGAGGAAATATGGTTTAATCACGTGATTTTATAATAGAATCTAATATTACAGCTGTTTGCTATAGCTTGTTTCTGGGAAAAACGGCTAGCAGAATTGAATATTTTGGATATAAATGTAGGAATGGATATTAAAAGCAAAACCCATACGTCAAAGACATATGGGTTAAGGGTGTTTCTGAAATCGTCAGACTTTCTGACGCTATATTATCATTGAAAATCATGCCAAGCCTTAAGATTTATTCACTTTTATATAGTTTTTTTACGATTTGCTGATTTTTGTTTTTCAGTATAATAATATAAAAGCCATTTTTTAAATTACTCAATTCTAGGTCGTGATTTTGATCATAACTGCTTTTTTGAAAACTACTTTCTTTTAGATTTCTTCCATTTATATCAATAATAGAATATTGAATTTGACCTATAAATGCACCGGATAATGAAATAGCACATACATCTTTAGCCGGGTTAGGATATAAGGTGACATTTTGTTGAGTAAATGGATTTTCGGTTGCAGTTACTAGAAACATTGAAGAAAGAGTCGTACAATTGCCATTTTTAATCTGTACCTGATAATTATCTTTCTTAATTGGTACATACTTACTCGAAGTAGCTCCTGAAATTGCAACACCACCTTTATACCATTGATAACTCGATCCACTTGTAGCGTATAATGTATCTCCTTCTTGATATATAGAAGCCCCATTTACCTTTATACTTATTATGGTATCGTTAGAAGCATTTTGCAAGTCTTTTGCTTCTAATTTCAGTCTCACTATATCAGCATCTGGCGTGTTTGATTTGAAAATGAGGTATTTATCAGAGGAGATTTCATAACTGATATCATTCTCACTTAGAAATCCGTCTTCGGATTCTGAGAATGATAGAGTGAATTGAATATCATCAAAAAAGCCATCTCCATCTTTTACTATACTTTGTAGATTAATTTCTAATTCAGTCTCTGGGCAAGTTGTATAGGTTTGTTTTACAGTAAATTTCGGCGCATCGTTTTCAGGCAATATTATTATATTAAATGTATCACTTGTGGTGAGCTCTCCATCACTTGCTGTAACTATGGTTTTAACTTCTCCATCAAAGTCAGGGGTTAAGCTAATCCAAACAGAATCTTCTATTATTTCAATAGAAACAGCCGTATCAGCAGGAGTAAAGCTAAAATACATTTGCTGGCTGTCGGGCTCCGCGAAATAAGAACTTAATTCTGAAGTAAGTAGGTAAGGTTCACTATCTTCATAAAGCGTAACATCCGAAAACTCTTTGAGTAAAATAGGCGCATCAGGTAATGGAAGTACCTCTACCATAAAACTGAACTCGCTTGTAGCCAAACTATCATCTGTAGCGAAAATGGTGATAGTGCCAGTTCCATGGAAGTGAGGTGCTAATTCTATCTGTAATGTGTCTTTGTAAAAAACTGGAATCAGCCCAGATGTATCAGATGCAAAAGTAAAATCAAGCTTATTATCTTCAACATCTTTAATTATGTTGCTGAGCTTTGTTGAAATAATTCTAGGCCCAGAGTCTTCATCCCATACTTGATCTTTAAACTCTGTTTTAGCTACAGGATAATCATTAACAGATAATACTGTAACTATTATTGTATCAAAAGCGGAAATTCCACCACCTTCAGCTTCTACGACCAATTGTATTTCACCAAAATAATCATTCGTACCTTCTATGCTTAACTCAACTCCATTAATAGTTGCGATTATGTCTTCCTCATCGGTATAGGCATAAAAAGTAAGCTCATCTCCATCTCCATCAGCAAATACAGTATTAAGGTCATCTCTAATAACGATAGAAGGGTTATCTTCTAAAATACTGAAATCTGGTATTGTGTCTGTGATTCTCGGAGTAGGAAAATCTATGGTTTTACATGTAATCGTGGTATCACAAAAACTATAAACTGTTTGGCATATCTGATAAGTACCACCTTGAGTATATGTGTATTCCGGTTCGGCAGCATAAAGGCTATCACCATTATCCATATCCCAAATGTAATCTACAGCATATTTACTTTGATCTGTAAAAGTGATGGTATTGTCAGTTTTATCGTAATCGAAGCCTCCTAAAACACCTTCTGGCGAGCAATAATCATATTCTCCAATATTTGTCAAACTCCACTCATCGTCTTCGCTTTGAACTCTTGCAAGCACTGCATGTCTACCAAGATCGGCTGGATCATTGCTCATGAGTATTGTTTCTGAAACCTCTATCAGATAATCTGGAGTTATCGAAAGCGACTGGGCATTATCAAAACCAGGATCGGGTCCATCTATAAAGTATTCAACTTTCTTTATCTTTTTTGCTTCTAGAATATTCGGTGTATAATCTTCAATAAAAAATCTCGAATATCTATTAAGACTCCAATTGCCATCTGTGTCTTTGGTTCTCATTACAAGTGAATGTTCACCTGCATCTAGTCCAATAGTTTGTAAAGTTTCTGCTAATGTAAAACTAGTATTAGCATTAGGGAGCTGTATTTTAGTGCCATTGCCAACACCCGGATCATCATCTACAAAATATTCAATTTCTTCTAGATTGTTGGCTGTTGGAGTATCATAATCATCTTCTATAAAGAATCTAGAGTAATTACTTAGACTCCAGTTGCCATTTTC
>PBYL01000239.1 GCA_002729595.1 Thalassovita sp.
CATTGTTATATAACCAATATAGAGAGGTTGAAAAATACAAATTGCTTATTTTTTGAAAAATTGGTGATTATTCCATTAATAAAGTTTAGAAAATTGTAATATCCTCAAAAAAGCTACTATCAGGTAAATAATTTATAGTTTTTCCTTCAACTATGAAAAAAATTAAAGCTACAGCATTAATAAGGAATATAAATTATAATCATATCATTGGGATATTCTAATGGCGAAAAACTATGAAGCAAAAAAAATAGTGGAACTAGACCACTATTTTTAGAGAATACAAATATTTCATTTGTAGATCCCTCAACTCAACTTCCCACCGAATACAGGCATCATGTTAGCATCGCCGTAATCCGTAATTTCTTCTACATTTTTTAAGATTTCCATATCGCTATCAGATATTACAAAATCTACATCTGCATTGTTTTTCATGTGTACAGGATTTGCAGTTTTAGGTAATGGCAATAAACCTAACTGCAAAATATAGCGAATGCTTAACTGTGGAACAGAAACATCATACTTTTTAGCAACTGCAAGAACTTCTTCATTATGCATCAATACTCCATGAGCGATAGGTGAATATGCTTCTACCAGAATGTTTTGCTCTTGGCAGTATTGGATAAGTGCTGTAGGAGTTTTACCAATATGAGCCAAAATCTGATTTACCATTGGTTTTACTGTGCAAGTTTCAAGAATGTTTTCTATATCTGCTTGCTCAAAGTTAGATACACCAATAGCACGAAGTTTACCAGCTTTGTAAGCATCTTCTAATGCCCTCCAAGCTTCGCTGTTTCCTTCTTTGTATGCATTACTTTCATGAAACTCCATCCAAGGTTTTGGACTATGGATAATCATTAAATCAATGTAATCTAATCCCAAGGTTTTAAGTGAACCATCTATTGAAGCAACTGCTTCTGCATAAGATTTTACCTCTGCCGCAAGCTTTGTAGTTACAAATATATCTGATCTTTTAAGTCCGCTTGCTAGCACGCCTTTTCCAACACCATTTTCATTTTGGTATGCTTGTGCCGTATCTATATGTCTGTAGCCGAGATCAGCTGCATCTTTTACAGCTTGCACCGCATCATCATTACTAATAAACCATGTACCAAGACCTAATTTTGGAATCTTTACGCCATTAGGTAATATATAATTTTCGTCAAGTATCATATCTGTATATTTTAATTGATTTCTTTAAATAATGACTTATGCATCATAAGCCAAGATTTTTACTGTAGCAGCTTTAGCCCTACTGCTAATCATAGAATTGAGATAAGGACTTTTGCTATATTTTTGTCGATAAGCCTCATCAATTCTATTATTTATATCTCCCTCTATAAGCTCAAATCGCACTTTCTTCGTGAGTCCAGCAGCTTCAATTTTGCCGGCTTTTTGCTGCACAGCAGATTGGTACCATCTAGATTTAGTACCATTATAAGCCCTCACATACAATTGATTATCTACTGCAACTACCCATATCCAAGTTGGTGTGCCATAGGTTTTAGCATCTTCTCGAAATGGTGCTATGTGAAAGTCGTCTTTTTGAGCTATTAGTGTTATTTCTTCCTGTGTTAATGATTCAGAGATAGCTTCCATATTTTTATTATTTCACATTTCGTATCCGGGTTCTTTGTAGAGAATATCTTTTCGCCCGATAATTTTTTTAGGATAGATTTCACTTTTCCATTCATCTGAAGTAAAATCTTCTATAGTTACAGAGTATGATTCATCTCCGTAACCAATCACTTTCTGTGCAGCTTTTACAAGCTCTTTGGCCAATTCTTGCTTTTGCTCTTCGGTTTTTCCTTCGAGTAAATTTATTTGTAAGTGAGGCATATTAGCTCTTTTTATATTGTTCGTCTGAAACTTTTTCCATCCATGTTACTACTTCTCCATTCAATTCTTCTTGAATAGCAATATGACTCATTGCCTTATTTGGAGAAGCCCCGTGCCAGTGTTTTTCGTTTGGAGCAAACCATACCACATCTCCCGGTCTAATCTTTTCAATTGGTCCACCTTCGCGCTGTACCCAACCCAATCCAGATTCTACAATTAATGTTTGACCAACTGGATGCGTATGCCAAGCTGTTCTGGCTCCTGCTTCAAAGGTTACAAGTGCTCCTGCTGCTTTTGTAATATTATCTTTTTTACCGAACAGCGGATCGATTCTTACTGTACCTGTAAACCAAGCTTCTGGTCCTTTTACTGATGGCATTTCGCCGTTTTTTATAATTTCCATTTTATGTGTGTTTTGTGGTTAAATAATGCTACCACAAACATTTGTCTGTGGTAGTTTATCTATAAGTTAATTAAAATGTTGCCGCATCAATAACATATCTGTAGCGAGCTTCTTTATTCACTACTTTATCCCATGCTTCGTTAATCTCTTCGGCTTTTATAATTTGTATTTCTGGTCTTATGCCGTTGTCTGCGCAGTAGTGTACCACTTCTTGAGTTTCTGGAATTCCGCCAATTAAAGAAGAGTTAAAATTCACTCTTGCAAATGCCAGCATTAAATTATTAATGGTAATTTCAGATGCATTTGGCATACCTACAAAAGTGAAAGTACCTCCTGGTTTTAGGCAGAATACGTATGGAGTTACATTGAATTGATAAGGAATTGTACTAATCATGTAATCCAATGTTTTGCTGTAGGCTTGCATGTTTTTAAACTCCTCGTCTACCACGATTACCTCTTTAACTCCCCAAGATTTTATGTCTTCTACTTTGTCTGGTGAAGTGGTAAATGCGTATACTTCAGCACCTTTAGAAACCGCAATTTTTACTGCTAAGTGGCCTAATCCGCCAATACCAGCAACTCCTACTTTATCTCCCACTTTAAATTGGGCTCTCATTAAAGGAGAATAGGTTGTAATACCTGCGCATAATAATGGAGCAGCTTCTTCAAAACTAATATGATCTGGAATATGCACCGCAAAGTGATCTCTCACTACTATTTTATCTGAATATCCACCTTGAGAAATTCCTGTAGGCTCTGCTTCTGTTGGGTAACCATAAGTAAATACAGTTTGACCTCTATCGCAAAAATGTTCCTCTCCATGTGTACAACTTTCGCACTCCATGCAACTATCTACCATACAGCCAACTCCTGCTCTATCACCCACTTTAAACTTAGTTACATTTTTACCAACTGCTGCAACTACACCAACTATTTCATGACCCGGAACTTGCGGATATTGTTGTTTTCCCCAATGTCCTTTTTCTTGGTGAATATCTGAGTGGCAAATACTCGCATATTTAATGTCGATTAAGATATCGTCATCTCCTACTGGCCTGCGTTCAAACTCCCAAGGACTCAATTTTCCTGATTCGTCTTTAGCTGCGTATCCTTTTGTTTTGATGTTATTGTTCATAGTTTTTGATTGATTATCTCTAGAAAAAAGTTGTAGGGGACTTGCAAGCATAATGCTAGTCCCTGCGATAGCTGATTGTTGTATAAAATTTCTTCTTGAATTACTATTTACATTACTTGTGCTCATTGTTATATCATTAATTCTAGTTGATATTTGCAATTGGATTTTAGAAAATTGAGTAATAATTTGAATTTGCCGATTGAATATGAAAACCTACTTTCAGTATAGAGTTGAAATATTTGATTAAGGAATTCAAAACAATATATGGTGTAAGCATTTGATTTGCCTATCAACAAAAGGCTTATCAATCATTCTTGATAGTGCAAAGTTAGAGTAAATGAATACCTAGAAGGTAAAGAAATTCAATCCAAAAAATAAGAATTTCAAACTATTCAACCTTATTATATTGTTCATCACTTACCGCTTCCATCCAATTAACTACACCTTTTTCAGTGTTAGGAACTATGTATAGTTGTTGTAAACCAGTATCTGGGCTTGCTCCATGCCAGTGTCTCACATTCGGTGGGCATTTTACTACATCTCCCTTTTTCATTACTTGTATTGGCTCTCCTTCAATTTGATGGTAACCAACTCCATCTGTAATAATTAATATTTGCCCTGCTTGATGCGTATGCCAATTACTTCTTGCTCCGGGCTCAAAATAAACATTACCTACCAAAGTAGTAAAAGTGGAATCCATAGGAACAAGGCCGTAGTTGTAAGCATTACCTGTGAAAAATTTTGAGGGTCCTTTATCACCTTGGGGAAAGATGGTTTCTAGCTCTTTTGATTCAAGCTGAGTGGATTCCTGTACACTTTGTTGTGAGCAGCTTACTGAAAAGGAGATTGCCACTACTGATAGTAAAAATATTACTTTGCTGTATTTCATGTTGATATAAATTGATTTTTGATTTAATTAAATTCGTCTTCTCGTATAGAATATTTTTCCCACTTTAATGAATCTTGAGGATTCTCTATGAGAGCATAGCTACTTAGAATAATCAGGATATTTCTTTTAGAATTTTTGCAGGCACTCCACCCACCACTGTGTTCGCAGGTACATCTTTATTCACTAATGCTCCTGCAGCAACTACTGCATTTTCTCCAATTGTAACTCCGGGTAGAATAGTCGCTCCCGCACCAATCCAAGCATTTCGTTTAATTACTACTGCTCCTGGCACTAAAGTTTTCCTCTTCGAAACCTCAACCGGATGATTTTCTGAAGAAATATTCACTCTTGGGCCGATCATCACATCATCTTCAATGGTAATGCAGCCAAGATCTAAAAAACTACAAGCATGATTGATAAATACATTTTTACCAAGTGAAATATGACGACCAAAATTTGTGTAAAAAGGAGGAAAAATAGTTGTACTTTCATCAATGGTGACTCCTATAATTTCGCTTAACTTCGAACGGACATTGTTTGCATCAGTAGAGTTATTTAGCTCCACAGATAATTTCATAGTTTGATTAACTATCTCAAAAATCTTTGGATACTCTGGGTCACCCAATGGAATTGGTTCACCTGATTTTAACCTAGTAAAGATGTCTAGCTGCTCAGATTTTTGTGTCATTTTCAGGCTGTCTGCTTAATAATTGATTATTATAAAGCAAAGATATGGAGGGGTAAAATGCACAAATAAAGAAATTCAAATCAATAATTAAGAATTTCAAACATTTACATTTCATTGAAAGATTTTACTCGATCCAAAAGCATTTAAATCAGTCAAAAAGCATGTTTTATAGAGAACTCAAACTTATTGCTACAACTACTCTATTGATTTACAGAAGAGTTGCAAGAAAGCTTTTAGCAATCAAAAACTTATATTAGACTTAGTGATTTGATGAGTAATTTAGTACATAAAAACATAGTCCTAAACCAAATTTTATAGTACAAATTTATAAGCTCAAAAGTTGAGATTTGAATAAAAAACAAACTAATACATAAGAATTTCAAACCTTATTAGCATAAACTAGTTACGGCAAATTCTTATAAAACCAAGAACTATAATTATAAATCTGTACCCTTTTGATTAAGCGTCTCAATATCAAAACCAGCAATTTCTTTATACTTACTCATCGTCTGTTCAATTTCTGCATGTGGAATTTCTTCTGCCGTAAAACCTTTTGGAAACCTATCTTCCATTAAGTCTAAAATTGCATCTGGTCCTTTCTTTCTATTTTGCCTTACAATCTTTCCTGTTGCTGGTACTCTCTCTTGATCGTAAGTCTGCAATGCCTCTAAAATGGAATCATGTGTATTCAAAGCTTTAGTAAGCGCCGCTGCATCCAAGATTGCTTGCGAAGCTCCGTTAGAACCAATCGGGTACATTGGATGTGCAGCATCACCTAAAAGCGTAAATCGACCAAATGTCCAAGTTTCTAGCGGGTCTCTGTCTGACATAGGAAACTCATAAATGGCAATTGCCTTATCTATCATTTGATAAACATCTAGCCAGTCGTATTTCCAATTGGTGTATTTTTCTAATAAGAAAGATTTTTCAATTTGCCTATTCCAGTCACGTACAGTCAATCGGTTTTCTCCTTCTTCTTTTAAATTGCCAACCCAATTGATAAGTTGCAATCCCGTTTTTTCATCAACATGACCAATCGGATAAACCACCATTTTCTGTTTGTTTGAGCCAATCATTGCCATAGTTGAACCATTGAGAAATGGTTTCATTACCGTAGTTCCTCGATAAAGCACATTGCCAGAAAAAACCACTGGTCCTTCTTCTGGGTAACACTGTTTCCTGCTTACAGAGTTAATTCCATCAGCTCCAATTAAGATATCGGAAGAAACTTCTTTGATAAACTCTCCCGTTTTTCTATTGATAAATCGTGCTGTGATCTGGTTTTCATCTTGCTCAAAAGCATCTAAATGATGCCCAGCATGTATATTTTCTTTGCCAATTCGAGCTATGCAAGTTTGGTACAAAAGTTCTTGGAAATACCCTCTGTGAATTGAAAACTGAGGCCATTTATAACCAGCGAAAATCCCTCTTTTATCACCCAAAAATTGCTGGCCATATCTATTTGTATAAATTAAATCTGAGGTTTTAATAGCAATTTTTTCAATCTCTGGCAACAATCCAAGATAATCTAAAACTCTAACAGCATGAGGTAAAACATTTATTCCGACACCTAGTGGCTTTACCTTGTTTACAGATTCGTAAACCTCAACTTCGTAGTTGTTTTTAGCCAAACAAAGCGCAGTAACTAAGCCGCCAATTCCTCCTCCTGCTATTGTAATCTTCATATCCTTCGATTTTAGATGAGTCTTTATTGAACTTCTGAATACAAAATAATTAATAAATAGCTGTAATAATACGAAAGCTTTGCTTCAATATGAATCATAAGATTAGAAAAACAGAATCTTATCTATAAGACCTTCCAAACTTTAATGGAAACAGCATCGGGTAATCGTTCACCAGTGCAAATAAAAATGCCATCATTTAACCAATGGTATTTGCCATTTCTATTGGCTTCGAATTTAGGAACTGCCCTAAAATAATACTGACTAGCATCTACAGATTTGCCTTCTGCTAGTAACTTTGCAACTTGGGGAGTTGCCACTCTTAAACCTACATTTTTGATATAGATAATTTCACCATCATCGGTTTGGAATTGATAGTGTGCTTCTAGTTCTGTAACTCCATCAGCCCGAAGGGTTTGCCAGTCTGCTCCACCATTGATAATGTTTGCTTTAATTTTAGGGCCTTCTACTGTACCTCCAGTAATTGGAATCACTCTTCTTGTGCCTAATGCAGTTTCTCCAACCACCATAGCAGATTCTAATGCTACTTGTAATTCACAAATATATTCTAAGTCTGGAGCTTGCGGTATATGCATCATTTAAAGGTGGTTATTCAAATCTGTAAAAATGCTATTATTGAATAAAACTTCAAATACCCATTGTGTTCGATTAAAAAGCCCTCAAACTTTAAGTAGCCTGAGGGATTTTATCTATCATTTTATTGGATAATACTCGAAGTTTTTAAATTTAACCTTGCCTTCTCCTGTAGAAACAAGTCCGATTCTCAAACTTAAAAATCCACCCAAAACATTATGATGGAAACCTGAAACCTCTAAAGAATTCTCAGTTTTAAGCCAAGTTTTTCCATCGAGACTGTAATACATATCGACTGTATTATTTTTATTTCTCAATTGAAGAAAGACATGCCTTTTTATTTTGTCTGATTCGGTGACAAACTGCCAACCCCTAATGTTGGTCAAGATATTTTTGCTATCTGCTAATATTCCAGAATATGCTTGTTGATTGTAGAAAACCACTAAACCACCAATACCATCATCTTCAATTTCAAGCTCAACTTGTGCCGTGTAAGAATGATCTGATGGAATGGTTAACATCGGAGAAGATTCTGGAATAGAATTTCCTTTTCCTTTAATTGTAATGCTTTTATTCTCTAGCTGAAATCTATCTAGATCGTATTCGCCGAA
>PBYL01000240.1 GCA_002729595.1 Thalassovita sp.
ACCAAACTTGTAGATCGAGCTACTCGCATGGTTATGGAAGAGTTAGGCATCGAAAAAAACGAAGCCGAAACACTTATCCAAAAATATGGCAATGTGCGTAATGCGATTGATAATTATGTAGCAAAGTAAGTTGCAAATAGTTTTTTTACACCAGAAATTATCTTGAAACAGAGATTTCGCTTTCATCCCATTTGGGTAAGACAATCTCTGTTAACACTCCTTCTTCTCCATCATTATTGATATTAAAAGAAGCTTTTTGATGGTAGAGTAAATCAAGTCTTTGTCTGGTGCTTTTTAGTCCATATCCTTCTTTTCTATTAGGTTTTGGATCGTATTTACCAGAATTACGGATTTTTAGTTTTAAAAACTCTCCTTCAACTTCTGTATTAATACTAATTGTACCTCCATTTTTAAGTCTAGAAATGCCGTGCTTAATACCGTTTTCAACAATTGTCTGGAGCATCATTGGAGGAACTTTATAGCAAAGAGCACTGTCATCAATAGCATATTCTACATGTAATCTTTCTTCGTAACGGGTGCCTTCTAAAGCTAGATAATCTTTTACAATCTCCATCTCTTCTGCAAAAGGAATCACCTTTTTCTTATCCATCATTAGAGAATTTCTAAGAATATTAGATAGCTGATTAATCGAACTTTTGGCTTTTTTAGGGTCTTCGTCTACCAATGCTTTTACTGTATTTAAAGCATTAAAAATGAAATGAGGATTGAGCTGTGATTTTAGTTGATTTAACTCGAACTCGTTTATCATAGCCTCCCATTTTAGGTTTCTGTTGTAATTAGAAACATAGTGATAGAAGAAGTAACCGAAAGTCCAGAAGAAATAGAAAATGTATAGGGTAATGATGTTGTTGACAATATCAGTCGTGTTTATTTTAAATGTTTCAATATTGAAAATATAAGATGATATAATATTGAAAGGAGTAGTGATAATAGCAATGAGTAAGGTTGCTAAGATTATTCTAGGAAAGAGCTTTGGGAATAGAAGCTTTAACCAGTTTCTTTTTATGATGATGTACCTATAAAAATGTGAAACTCCAAAAAGGCAGATCATTGTAAAAATCTTAGCAATTACTGTATAAGTAGTAAGTGTTTGGCTTTGGATAAAGTAGGTGAGTAGTGTGAAAAAACCTACGAATGTCCAAAAGCTAATTTGGCAAATCCAGTAAAGCACACTTTTGTTGATATTAATAGGGAATCTCATGTTGTAGTCTAATAATGTTTTCTATGCTAGAATAATTAAAAAAACACTAAAAATAAAAGTGAATTCTATAAGAAGGTGTAAGTAGTGATAAGAGGAAAATAAAAAAGGAATCTGTACTTAGACAGATTCCTTTTTTAATATGGAATTAGATTCCTTATTCTTCATTATTGTTATTTTCTAAATCGTCTACGGTACCAATAATTGTTACAGTGGTACGACGGTTTTGCTGATGTTCTTCTTCTGAGATTGCATTAGGAATTAATAGCTGAGTTTTACCATATCCTTTTGCCTCAATACGAGTAGGATCAACACCTTGTGCCACAATGTACTCTACTGCAGATTCAGCTCTTTTCTTAGAAAGCTTCATGTTGTAAGCTCCTCTACCTCTAGCATCAGTGTGAGAGCCAAGCTCAACGCGAATCTTATCTCTACTTTTTAGGTAAGCAACTAGTTTATCTAGTTCTCTTGCTGCATCTGGTCTAATTCTCCAATCATCAAAATCGTAGAGAATACCTTCTAAAACAATAGTAGGTCTGCCGTTGCCATCTTCACCACCTCCGTCTTCAATCTCAAGATCGGCAAAGATGTTTTGGTATAAGATTACATCTGTTTCAAAAGTGATATTTGTTACAGAATCTACTAATTCTTCTTCGGGAACCCCCTTACCAATAGTAGAGAATATTTTATTTTCAGTGATAAATGTAGCCTTATCTGCAACTACAGTGTAATCGTAACCAATATCTAGTTTTACATCAAACTTAAATCTACCAGTAGAGTCAGACTTTGTTGTTGCCATTAAAGTTCCTCTCTCGTCATATAGCTTCATGTCTACATTTGGCAGTAGCGTTCTGTTAATATCTTCTTCAACAAAGCTAGTTCCTGCTAGGAAGTAGTTAACAGATTTAACTTCAGGTGAATTATCTTCGAAATAGAAAATATCATCATCACCTTTTGCTCCATCAGTAGTTCTGTTTGAAGAAAAATATCCTGCTTTTGGAGTTAATAAAGTAAGTGCAAAGTCATCTGAAGTTGAGTTTACAGGTGCACCCATATTCATTACTTTAATTTCTCCATCTCTTCTTGTAGCTCTAAATAGATCAAGACCTCCTAAACCAGGGTGTCCATCAGATGCAAAATATAATTCACCGGCTTTTGTTACAAATGGGAACATATCGTTACCTCTACTATTTACAACTTTGCCCATATTTCTTGGTCTGCTCCATTGTCCGTTTGCTTGTATGTCTGAGCGATAAAGATCAATGCCTCCATAACCACCAGCTCTGTTTGATGCAAAGTATAATCTTTTACCATCTGCGGTTAAAGCAGGGCAAGCATCCCAACTATCAGAGTTTTCGCTACTTACAGGATAAAGTATTTTTGCTTCAGACCACTGTTCTCCATCAAAAGTTGAATAGTATAGTTTTACATCTCTTACTAAATCTTTGTTTTTACCACTGTTACTTCTGGCGAAAATCATTACTCTACCATTTCTGGTAAAAGTTGGAGATGCTTCGTGAAAGCCATCTATGTTAATTGCTTCATTAAATGGAGTAGCTACACCAGAGCAATTGTCATTTTTCTTGAGATCGTAATAGAATAAGTCATGAAAACCTTTACCAGTAGCTTCATAAACGACTTGGCTGTTTCTATTACTGGTAAATACCAGTTTGTCTTCATATAAAACAGGAGAGAATTCAGCATTTTCTGTATTGAGCGCATCACAGTTTTCTATGGTGATGTATTTATTTGGCTGAGCCAGTTTTTCAACTTCTTTAAGTGCTTCTAGCTCTTCTCTAGCTCTTCTTGTTTGGTTGTAATCTGTACCCTCTTGTACATATTTAGTAAAACCTTTTTGAGCCGATTCGTAATTACCAGTGTTTTTTAGGGCAAAAGCATAGTGGTAAAGTAGATTTTCATCTTCTATTTTTTTGCTCACATATGCTTTTTTATAATGAGGTTCGGCCAATTCTATCCTGTTTGATAGTCTGTAAGCCTCGCCAATCATATAGTTAGCCTTTGCTTTCAAAACCTCATCTTTAGTTTCAGCCAGTATTTTATTATACTGAGCTATTGCACCTTCGTAATTACCTTGTTTGATTTTGTTTTCAGCCGATTTGTAAGCTGATGCACATCCGAAGAAGGTGAATGCTGCCAGTAGTATAAATGCTGAATAAATTCTTCTGGTTGTCATGGATATTCTTATAAAAAATTATAAAAAGTGGTTGTCAACAGACGAAATATGGTCTGAGAAGACTCTTTTCTTAAAGACCAAAAATTTAATAGAATAGTTGGAAACTCTTGATTTCTATTCAAACAAATGAACAGAAAAATAAATTCTTTTTGAAGTTTGAATTTAGTGATAGGTTATTGTACTGTCTAAGTTAAATAATTTGAACGCAAGTTTGTTTACCTGCATACTTAATAAATGAAAACATTTCTGTTTTGTACTCAAATTTCAATGCTGCCAGAAAAAACTTTTTTAGCTGGACCAGTAAGGTAGATATTTTCATATCTTCCATCTTTTTTATCAAAGCTCACATTAAGTGAGCCGCCTTTTGTTTTGATGGCAATATTGCTAGTACCCATTTTTTCAGAAGCAAATAAAGCTGCAGCAGTTACACCAGTTCCGCAAGACCAAGTTTCGTCTTCAACACCTCTTTCAAAGGTTCTTACAAAAAGCTCTTCTCCCAATATTTCCATAAAATTCACATTAGTGCCTTCTGTTCTAAAAGAATGTCTAATGCTTTTTCCCTCAGAATAAACTGGATAATTTTCTATGTCATCTACATATTTTAGATAATGAGGTGAACCTGTATCAGCAAAAGCATCTGCACTAATTTTATCAATGCTTTCTACATTGCCCATTTTTAGAGCAACAAGTCCATCTTTTATATATGCTTCATGTAAGCCATCTGCGGCTAAAAAAGTTGTGTGTTCTTTAAATATGCCAAGGTCATATGCAAATTGTACGGTGCATCTTCCTCCATTACCACACATAGAACCCTCTTTGCCATCAGCATTGAAATAGACCATCTCAAAATCGGTAGTATCGTGCTTTCTTAGTAGAATTAATCCATCGGCTCCAATCCCAAATCTTCTCTGGCAAAGTGATGCTACCAAAGCTTGATCATTTTTATCAAACTGCTCATTTCTGTCATCAATCATGACAAAATCGTTTCCGGTTCCCTGATATTTAAAAAAGTTTATTTTCATAAAAGGTATAATGCTTGTTATTTTTTAACTAAGGTAAATAAAATGTTATGAATTTTGTTCTTTTCAAACGATAAGATAAAGACATAGCTAATTAGAAGATTGTTGTTATATATTCGTTTAAGTGGAACATAAAAGCAATCTTAGCAGTTTATTGTAGATATTTTTTATGGAGACCCGATCATTTTTTAGGATAAAACTTTTAGGCTTTTTACTACTCTTTCTTGCATTACAATCTTGTAATCCAAATATGTGTCCTTTACAGCCTACTTCTAAAGGAGGTAGTGGTTGTATGGTTAGGGCACAACATTACCACGATGGAGAATTGTATAGAGGCAAGCCTTGGTGGAAGTGGAGAAAGCAACATTTGCGTTACGGAGAGAAAAATAAAGGTAAGGATGTTAGCAAAAGGAAAATAGAGAAGCGTAAAAGGGGGAAAAAACCTTTTCTTTATGGTTTATTCAAAAAGAAAAAACACAGAAAGAAAAAGGTTATTAATACAATGTAATAATTATAGCGTGCCTTTGGTACTTGGAATACGATCGCTATATGGGTCTCTTTGAACTGCCATTCTTATCGCTTTTGCAAAAGCTTTAAAAATAGCTTCAATTTTGTGGTGCTCGTTGTCTCCTTCTACCTTAATGTTTAAGTTACATTTAGCGGTATCTGTAAAAGATTTAAAGAAGTGGAAAAACATTTCTGTAGGCATTTCTCCAATTTTTTCTCTAGAGAATTTAGCATCCCAAACTAACCAGTTTCTACCTGAAAAATCGATAGCAACTTGCGCCAAAGATTCGTCCATTGGTAGTAAGAAACCATATCTGTAAATACCCTTTTTATTACCAAGTGCTTTTAAAAATGCCTCGCCAAGCGCTAAAGCTGTATCTTCAATGGTGTGGTGCTCATCAATATGTAAATCGCCATTTACTTTAATAAATAAATCACAATTACCATGTCTAGCTAGTTGGTCTAGCATATGGTCAAAAAAGCCTAATCCTGTTTGAATATCAGATTTTCCAGTGCCATCAACATTTAACTCAATGCTTATTTGGGTTTCTGATGTGTTTCTAACTACGCTCGATTTTCTTTCAGGAAACTTTAAGTAGTTATAAATCTTCTCCCAATCACTTGTACAAAGTGCAGCTGTATCTAATGGTTCTTCAGAAAAATAAATTGCTTGAGTGCCAAGATTTTTTGCTAACTCTACATCTGTCTTTCTATCGCCAATTACAAATGAGTTAGCTAAATCATAATCGCCTTTAATATATTTCTCTAAAAGGCCAGTTCTTGGTTTTCTGGTAGGAGCATTTTCATGCTCAAATGTTTTGTCAATTAAGATTTCTGAAAAAGTAATCCCTTCTCCTTCAAAAGTTTGCAGCATTTTGTTTTGTGCTGGCCAGAATGTATCTTCGGGAAAACTGTCAGTTCCAAGTCCATCTTGATTTGTGACCATTACTAGTTCATAATCTAGCTCTTTAGCTATTTTATGAAGCGAAATAATGGATTTTGGAATAAAAGCCAGTTTTTCTAGGGAATCTACCTGAAAATCTTCGGGTGGTTCTACAATTAAGGTCCCGTCGCGGTCTATAAATAAAACTTTTTTCACTTAAATTTGCTTTTAAGTCCTTATTACATCAAATAATATCCAATCTTATAAATAGCAATATTAACACAGGCAGTTGAATAAGTGTAATAGCTTAAAGATAAAATTTAAATCATTACGTTATGCTGTCAACCAATCCTTAAAAATCCGCAAAAAAAGACGCGTTCTATAAAAGTTTTGGAATAGGGCATGGTTTTGAAGTCTTAAGTAAAAATAAACCTATTTTATATAAGTGTAATACTGATATGCACAGAGTTTTCCTGTTTGTCTTTTTTATGTTGATTAATTACTTGCTTTTTGGGCAAGAAGATCAGCGTATTGCCTTAGAGAAACAGCGAGAAGCACTATTAGCTAAAATAACTCAGACGGAAAAAATTTACAGTGAGATTAGTGGAAATCACCAAGCGAACTTGTTGAAGCTGAAAACCTTAAATGCAAGACTTAGCCAACATAAAGCACTAGTAGCTGGTATAAATCAAGAATTGTTTTTTATTGAAGAAGATATAAAGGAAACAGGTGAAATTATTATAGCATTAAATAGAGATTTAAAAGACTTGAAGGAAGAGTATGCATCTATGATTTATCTTTCATCAAAAAATACAGCTTCTAGGTCTTATAATAAAATCTTATACCTTTTTGCTAGTGAAACTTTTAATCAGCTATTAGCTAGGTTTCACTATTTAAACCAATACAAAGAAACAAGAAGCTACCAAATAGATCAGATAGTAGTAGTAACAGAAATGCTTACAAGAAAGCAGGGGCAATTACAGAGTGACAAGTTAACTAGAGAAGAACTACTAAAAACTGAAGAAAAGGAACAGCGCGCTATTTTAATTTTAAAGAAGAAACAACAAGCATTAGTTGCTAATCTCTCAAAAGAACAAAAAAAGTTAAAAGAGCAATTGGTTGCTGAAAAGGAAGCTGCTAAGGAATTAGAAAAAAAGTTAGCGGTAGTTTTAAAAGCTAGTCTTAAGAATAATACTGGTGAAGAAAATGGCTTGTATCACACAATTGCAAACTCATCTAACGAGGAAGTATTAAGTGTAAAGATTTTTGAAGAAAATAAGAGTAATCTTATCTGGCCAGTGAAAGAAGGATTTATCTCTTCTCACTTTGGTAAGCAAGAGCATCCTGTATTAGCAAAAATTTGGGTAGATAATTTGGGTGTTGATATTACTACCAAAGAGAATGAAGATGTTTATGCTGTATTTGAAGGTAAAGTAGTTGCTGTAACAAAAGTACCGGGAATGCATTACATGGTTACTTTACAACACGGTGAGTACTTTACAGTATATGCAAGATTGCAAGAAGTAAAAGTAAAGCCCGGTCAACAAGTTAAGCAATTAGCTCCAATTGGTACAGTTGCTAATAATCAAGATGGCGTTGCTTCTTTACAGTTTCAGGTTTGGCACAACCAAAGTAAACTTAATCCAGAAGATTGGTTAACCTTAGAATAACTACAAAGTTTAAAAGTCATTCTTTATTGATTTGATGGAGGAGGAGTAATCATAATATGAGCTCTATGAGTTCCCGGATCCATTATCCAAGGGCCTCCTGGTATAATTGGTCTTAATGGCAATCCAGTACTTTCTGCAGTTGCCCAAGGTATGTAAACTACATAGCGTAAATTAGCTCCTTGAGCAATTCCTGTTTCTGTATCAAAACAACCTTCATCTCCTGTAAGTACTTGCAATGTAGTTGGCTTTTCTGGCATTTTGAGTTTGCCACTTTTTGCTTCTTTTTCACGAATATCAAAAACTTCTTTAGCATTTTTGCCTTCAATTTTTAATGCTCTTCCTCGCGCCATGAATGGTTCAAGGTCTTTGTGGTAGCAAGAAACACTAAATCCATCTTTGTTTGGGTCATCTGCAAGGCAAATTAGTTCATTATTACCTTGCTTTAGTATTGTAAACTCTCCTTTGTTATTATATCCGATTACTGTAACCTCAGCTCGTTTTTCATCTGGAGCGGCTAAAACTGCACCTTTAATTTGATCTTCTGAAGAAGGTATATTTTGGGCATTTACATAAAACAAATTCAGGAAGAAAAATGCAGATGATAGAATTGTGAGTTTCATATAACAAAGTTTATTTGATATGAAGGATAAGCTATGTAATTTAGCTTTTTTAAGCTATTTGCTCAAATTTTGAAGATAATAATACTCATAGTAATTTCACATGCTATTATTTAGGTATTATTTATTACTCTTTTATAGTAAGATAGATTTTGCGTAAATCTTACTTGTAATTAAAATGCTATTTTTAGGTTACTATGACTCCTTGAATACTTCCAAGATAATATTCTTCGAAAAAAAACTTACATGTAATAATATTCTTACACGGAAATTTTTTGAGTCACTCTCAATGTGAATAAAATTTAAAGATATAGCCTTTTCTTTTTTGAGTGATAGTTTTACATTTGAAACACATTGTAATTTTTTTACGAAGGTTTATACCTTATTTTTAGTAATACAAAAGCTTCTATGAACAAGAAATGGTATGTAGTTTATACTACACCCAGAGGAGAAAAGAAGACAAGTCAAAGGCTGGAACAAAGAGGCATACAAACCTACTTACCTGTAAGAGAGACCATTAGACAATGGAGCGATCGAAAGAAAAAGGTGGTTCTTCCTTTATTTACTTCTTATTTATTTGTTAATGTAGACTTAGTATTTGATAAATATTCTGTTTTAGAAACTGCTGGGGTTTTAGCTTTTGTAAAATATCTTGGTAATGAGGCGATAGTTAGAGAGGAAGAGATTGATGCTATCAAGTATATGTTGAAGAATTATACTGAGATTGAGACAAGTAGTATTCAGATTGGAGGGGAAAAGAAGTTAGAACCCGGCCAAAGGGTAGATATTCAGGGAGGAACACTTAAAGGACAATCGGGTATAATTAAGAATTTAAAGAATAATACTTTAGTCTTGGAACTGGAAAATATAGGCTTTCAAATGATAGCTAAAATTCCAGTAGAACAAGTACGAATACAATAGAAAATTCACTTTCAAGTAGCTATAAATTCTTGGAAGTGAATTTTTATTTTTTGATCAAATAATTTAGTTACATAATTAAAATGTGACTTACGAGGCGAAGCTGTATTTAGGACCTTGGATTTTAATGGCTGATCTATATAACTTAAAATTATTTATCGTTTGCCTCATAAATATTTGTATTTGTAATTATCAACGTGTTAACTAAAAATGAATAAAATAGCCATTATCGGATTAGGGTATGTTGGTTTACCTTTGGCAGTTGAGTTTGCTAAAAAACATCCAACAGTAGGATTTGACATTAGTGAAAACAGAGTAGGAGAACTGGCTAAGGGGAAGGATAGAACATTGGAAGTAACTGATGAAAACTTACAAAAAGTACTAGTAGATAAGCCATGTGAGGGGAAAGGATTGTACGTGACATGTTCGGCAAGTGACATGGCTAAATGTAACATTTATATAATTACTGTTCCCACTCCAACAGATAAGCATAACCGACCAGTTTTGACTCCTTTAATAAAAGCAAGTGAAACTGTTG
>PBYL01000241.1 GCA_002729595.1 Thalassovita sp.
AGCCATGTTATTTGGGCGGTAGTACTTTCTGAAATAGTTCTTAATTTCTGTAATTGAAGGATTCTTTAAATGATCAATAGTACCGATTACAGTTTGTGTTCCATATTGGTGTTTTTGAAAAGCTAACTGATAGAGCTTTTCATATACCTTCCAGCCATCGCTATCCAAAGAGCGGTTTTTCTCCTCATAAACAGCTTCTAATTCGGTATGGAATAAACGGTTTACAATTTTGTTGAAACGAACACCTTCAAACTCTAAAAACTTGTCTAGCTCGTTTGCAGGAATATCTACCGTGTAAACAGTTCTATCGGTGGTTGTATAAGCGTTTAATCCTTTACCACCTATACCAGCAACCATTTTATCATACTCATTCGGAATCGCCAAGTTTGCCGCATCATTAGACACCTGATTGATCAGTTTGTAATATTCTTTACGATCATTATCGTCTGTTAGCGTAGCATAATGATTGAACATATTTTCGATGCTATCCAGATAAACTTTTTCTTTCTCATAATCTACAGTACCAAATTTGTCGTTGCCTTTAAACATCATATGTTCGAGGTAATGCGCCAAACCTGTATTGTCTGCAGGATCGTTCTTCCCTCCTGCTTTAACCGGAATAAAAACATGCACTCTAGGTGCATCTTCGTAATCGCTCAGATAAACTTTAAGCCCGTTTTTTAAGGTATAAATTCTTGTATCCATTAAATCGCCAGAAACATACTCATAAGTGTAACCACCTTCTTCGGCGGTTTGAGTACCCATTTCGGCTTGTTTGACTTGATTGCATGACCATGCAAAAATCGATAGGAATAAAAAAATTAATTTGGATCGAATCATTCTAAAAAGTGTTTAAAGCACGATTTACTGAAAGTAGAAAGTGCTATGAGAAAATGAAAATTGTTAGTTTACTTCGATTGTCGTCAGACTCACACCTCCCTAAAAATAGACAAAAAAGTGAGATTTAGAGTTAATAGGCTACTTTTTTTAGAGGGTTGGGTAATTGAAATTTAAGAGTGTGGGGAGAAAGAGCTATGTTAGTTGAATAAAAAAATTATCTTCCTCTGATTTTGAAAATAGTTTATTTGCGAACTTGCTTTAATGAATAAGAAAATTGTTAAACTTGGGAATTAATGGTTATCCAAAAGAAAAAGAAATCTAAAATAATTGACTTAATAGTATTTATACCTGTCTCACTCGCATTTCTTGTATTAGGTATACATGAGCTATTTAGAGAAGATACTTTTCTGCTAAAATTATTCTCTATCTTTCTTATTACAGCATCATCTTTAGCTTTACGAAAAATGTATTTTTATATATTAAAAATATTTTCTCCTCACCCAGAATTTGAATTCACAAAACACGATTTTTTAATATATGACAACTCAAAATACAATAGTATTCCTTATGCAGATATCACAAATTGCCTGTTATTCCCTTCCAATCAAAAAGCGGTAGAATTATTTTTATTCTTAAAACCAAACTCAAAAATCAGAGGGAATATCACCGAGGACAACGAAGAGTATTACAAAATACCCAGTACTAAAAAAGTGGTGAGATTAAGTTTAGTTTTTGCAGATATTAAACCCGAAAAACTAGTTGAGCTTATTAAAGAAAGAATAGATGAACCTGAAAAAATAAATTAGTATAGATATTTTTTCATTGCATATTATTAATCATAATAGCCGCGGCAGGAATCGAACCTGCATCTTAGGCTCCGGAAACCCACATACTATCCATTGTACTACGCGGCCAAAAATGCTTTTGCAAAATTAAAAAGTTAACCAAGATTAGCTAACTTTTTAATTCTTTTACATTAAAATATTCTTATGGGAATTTAGGGTATTTGTGGAAATCTGGATCTCTTTTTTCCAAAAATGCATTCTTACCTTCTTGCGCTTCTTCAGTTAAATAGTAAAGAAGTGTAGCGTTTCCAGCAAGTTCTTGAATACCAGCTTGTCCATCGAGCTCTGCATTCAATCCCATTTTAATCATTCTTAATGCCATTGGGCTTCTCAACTTCATTATTCTGCACCACTCCATAGTTTCTTCTTCTAGTTTTTCTAAAGGAACTACTTTGTTAACCATACCCATTTCTTCAGCTTCTTTCGCAGAATATTGCTTACATAAGAACCAAATCTCTCTTGCTTTTTTCTGACCTACGTGTCTTGCTAAATAAGAAGAACCAAAACCCGCATCGAAGCTACCAACTTTAGGACCTGTTTGCCCGAAAATTGCATTTTCTGAAGCGATAGTAATGTCACAAACCACATGCAATACGTGGCCACCACCAATCGCAAAACCATTTACCATAGCAATAACTGGCTTAGGTAAAGAGCGTATTTTTTTCTGAAAATCAAGAATATTTAATCTCGGAACACCATCTGGACCTATATATCCACCATGCCCTTTTACATTCTGATCACCACCGCTACAAAATGCTTTGTCTCCTTCACCAGTAAGTACCACCACAATAATTTTATTATCGTAACGACAATGGTCAATTGCATCAAGCATTTCCATTACCGTTTGTGGTCTAAAAGCATTTCTTACTCTTGGTCTATTAATAGTAATTTTTCCAACTCCATCGCAAAACTGGAATTTTATATCTTCGTATTCTTTGATGGTCTCCCAACTAAATTTACTTTCCATTTTTATTGATTTAGGTGATTGAATGAAAATTTGATCTGTAAAAATAAGTGCTACAAGCCATTGCCCGAAGCATTCGGCAACATTTTACCCAATTCATTTTTATAAGCTTGCATTTTCTCATACACATTTTGCTGAGAATCTTTAATTTCTAGTATCGTAGCCTCTTTGTTTTGTGGATTCACGAAGTCAACCAAATGTTTAAGAAACTGTTCCCTTGTTTCTGCTTGCTTGTAGTCTAAACTGTGCAACTTTGCCAAGTTTGAGGCATTTCGTGTTTGCTCTGTTACGAAAAACTCATCTAAAGCATTTGTTCTATCTGGACCGGGAATCATCCTAAAAATAGCACCACCATTATTATTTAATAGCAAGACTCTTACATTCGACTTTTTATACTTATTCCAAAAAGCATTGCCATCGTAAAAGAAAGTAAGATCACCTGTAATAATAAAATGCATGCTAGCATCTACTAAAGAGTGCCCAACAGCGGTGCTCAAACAACCATCGATTCCACTTGTTCCCCTGTTAGAATACACCGTGATATTTTTCTTTAAACCTATATGATTCGCATATCTTACAGACATACTATTTGCCAAGTGCAGCACAGAGTTTTCTGGAATAGCATCTATTAATCGCTTTACAGCTTCAAACTCACCAAAACTTCCTCGCTCAAAAAAGGCTTGGTTAAAACCATCAGTTTGCTGGCTTATAGATTTCCAAGTATCAAAAAACGCCTTATTTTCCTTCTCTCTCAAATAAGGCAGCATTTTGTTTAAAAAGTCGGTTGGTGTTGTTCTAATAATTCTTTGTAATGATTGAAATACATCAGCCACCTGACCATTTTGTTGAATATGCCAATGAACCAAATCAGGATTATTTCTTAAAAACAGTTTGAGTTGTTTAGATAAAATAGATTTACCAAAAGATATGAGCAAATCTGGAACTGGCATTTTACCTTTAATATTCTTATTCCCTAAAAATGCATCGTGATGTTGGATGCTATTTTTAAGTTGATGCGCATTTGAAATTATATCTGTAAACACTGGGATTTGCAGCGCTCCTAACATTGAATACAACTCAATATTTGGTAAATCTTGCCCAATTAGAAAACCTAGTTTATTAAAGCTTTTTAGTTCTTCTACGAGTTCGTTAACAGATGCATCGCTTAACTGTGCTTGCGACTCAGATGCTTTAATGATTTTAGGCTTACCAAAAGTAATTTCATCTTGAGAAGTTGGATAGAAAGGTTCTCTAATCGGAATATTCACATGAACTGGTCCTTTCTGCCCTTCTTGCGAAAGTAAAATCGCTTCGTTCATGATTCTTTCTGCATGCCAAACAGCATCAGGATGCTCGTAACTTACAGGTAAATGAAAACTCTTTTTCACAAAGGAGCCATAGATATTTGGTTGTCTTATTGCCTGCCCATCTTGCTGATCAATCCACTCGTCTGGGCGGTCTGCAGTGAGTACAAGCAATGGTATTTCTTGATACATAGCCTCCACAACAGCTGGCATATAATTAGCAGAAGCTGTACCTGATGTACAAATTAAAGCAACTGTTTTTTGGGTAGATTGAGCGATACCCAAACCGATATAAGCCGCCGACCTTTCATCTGAAATTGAAATGCAATTTATCTTAGGATGAGCTGAAAAAGCGATGAGCAAAGGAGCACATCTGGAACCCGGAGATAACACCGCATGCATCACATTATGTTGCGCACAAATCTCAGCTATATTGATTAAAGATTGAAGTTGAATTGACCTACTTTCTTCCATGTTATATCGTTAACTAACCCCTCAAATTTACTCAATTTCAAAGTTAACAGATTAGACAAAAACAATATAAAATTCTGTTTAGGAACTTGGTAAAATCACATAACTAAATAATTAGTTATAAGTCTAGAAATGTTAATAAAACCCCTCTGTATGACTCAAATTCAAACAAATTCACATAAAAAAGTAATTTTTCAAATATAACAATGTGTTGAAAAATACAATTTAGAACTATTATTTATCATATAATTTCTTATATAAGTACAAAATTTATTAATAATTAATCTCAATAGTTAAAAATATACTTCTTTACTTTTATGTTTTTACGATATTTTCCTATTTTGCAGCAGGTAAATCAAGTATAATCACTAATAATTTTGAAATCCAATGGAAAAATACACAAAGCTTAAAGAACTAGTAACATCACTAGAAGAAGATATTGCAAAGTTCTATGATAAAGGCAACCAGGCTGCTGGTACCCGTGTAAGAAAAGGGATGCAGGATCTAAAATCTTTAGCTCAAGATATCAGAGTTGAGATTCAATCTAAGAAAAACGAGTAGGTTTTGTATCTAATCAAAAGGTGATTAATCGCTAAGATTAATCACTTTTTTAAGCAACAACAGATTTAATTGCGTGCGAATAATGCACCATATTTTGAATAAGTTCTGTGAGATTATTGCTATTTTTATTTCCCACCATCAGTTCAAAAAATCCTGAATTTTCTTCAGCATAAGTACCCACTCTACATCTAGCTTTACTTGCTGCCATTAGATACTTTACAGGTGTTTGTAAATCGGTACAAATACAATACAGGTAGTCAAATTCTTTATCTATAAACTTATTGATCTTCTCTGCATTTATCTTCCCAAACATGCTGATGTCTTCGTCTTTTAAGACATGGTATTGGAAATTATATGGGTTGTCTTGACTTGAATTTAGATATGTAATAGCTTCAACATTTTTGCCTTCGTTTTTTAACTCTTTTACAAAATTGTTGATTTTTGCACTGTGTTCTTCTTCAGAAGCATTAAAGTATATACCGATGCTTTTTGCATCTTTATAATCTATAGAATTTCTCTTTGCAGAATTTGCCTTTACAGCTTTTGTTAAATTCTGGTTCAAAAAAAACTCTCTTACGGATGTGACGATTGAGCTCATTAAAAAATCAAATAAAGATTGGTTAAGATAATAAAAGTATAGATTACTTAAAAAACTCTATACAGCAATAACTAACATTTTAACCTGTTTGGTACTTTAGTTAATGAGAAATTCGATTTCACGAATTAAGCAAAGATACAAATTCCTCTTCTGAAATTATCTTAACCTCTAATGCTTCTGCCTTTTTGAGCTTACTGCCACCGGCTTTATCACCAGCAATAAGATAATCCAGATTACCAGAAACTGCCGATAAAACCTTGCCACCCTTACTTTTTATTAAACTTTTCAATTCGTCTCTTTCGTAGTTGGCAAAAACACCAGAAACTAAAAATGATTTTCCTGCCAGGGTAGCTTCTTCTTCATTTACTTCTGGCTCTTCTGGCATCTCAAATTGTAAACCAGCTTGTTTTAAAGCATTTATAACCAAAATATTTTGTTCATCTTCAAAATAAGCTACCAAACTTTCAGCGATTCTTTCGCCAATCTCATGCACAGCCACTAATTCTTCTAAAGTCGCTTTAGAAAGTGCATCGATAGTTTTAAAATGAATCGCCAATTTTTCAGCAACAGTAGCACCAACATATCTAATGCCTAAAGCAAACAAAACTCTTGGAAAAGCAATACTTTTAGAATTCTGAATTCCTTCTAGAATATTATCGGCTGATTTTTCTCCAAACCTATCAAGAGACATTAACTGCTCTTTGGTAAGGTTATATAAATCTCCCGGATGCTTTAATAAACCATTTGCATACAATTGCTCAATTGTCTCAGGACCAAGCGATTCCACATTCATAGCTTTTCTCTGAATGAAGTGCTCTATTCTACCTTTAATCTGAGTTGGGCAACCCAAAACATTAGGGCAATAATGCGCTGCTTCACCTTCTTTTCTAATTAATGGTGTATTGCAATCCGGACAGTTGCTAATGAACTCAACTACTTGCGCATCTCCTTTTCTCAAAGCAGTATTTATACCAGTAATTTTAGGAATTATTTCGCCGCCTTTCTCAATGTAAACCATATCGCCTAAATGCAAACCGAGTCTTTCGATCTCGTTGGCATTATGCAAGCTGGCTCTTTTTACTGTTGTTCCTGCCAATAAAACAGGTTCCAAATTAGCAACAGGAGTTACTGCACCAGTTCTACCAACCTGAAAAGAAACTGATTTAAGAATGGTAGAAGCACTTTCTGCTTTATACTTATAAGCAATCGCCCAACGAGGACTTTTTGCAGTATAACCTAATTCTTCTTGTTGCCTAAAATCATTTACCTTAATAACAATTCCATCCGTTTCAACCGGAAAGTTTTTTCGTTTCTTTTCCCAGTCGTTTATGTAGTTAACAACTTCTTTAATTTCACTACACTTTTTATAAGAATCAGATACATTAAACTTCCAATTAGTAAGCAATTCTAAGGCTTCTGCATGGGTTTTCACATCCATATTATCCCAAATGAGGGAGTAAGCAAAAAAGCCTAATTTACGCTTTGCTACCACACCAGAATCTTGCATTTTTAATGTACCAGAAGCTGCATTTCTAGGGTTTGCCAACAATTTTATGGGCTTCTTTCCAGCCTTTTCTCTTTCCTGATTTTCTGTAGCAATCTCAAGATTGAGTTGCTCAAAACGCTTTCTTGTTAAGAATACCTCGCCCCTCACCTCAAACATTGGAGGAATATTTTCACCCTCAATACTCAACGGAATATTCATGATGGTTTTGGCATTTTCAGTTACTTCATCTCCCTGCACACCATCACCTCTTGTAACTGCACGTAGCAAAAGCCCATTTTCATAGGTTAGACTTAGCGCTACACCATCAAACTTTAACTCGCAAGTATATTCGTAAGGCTCTTCTAGCAGCTTTTCAACACGCTTATCAAAATCAAACAACTCTTCTTCGTTGTAGGTGTTCCCCAACGAAAGCATAGGATATTGGTGTTTTACCGAATTAAAAGCCTTGGTTACAGTACCTCCCACTCTTTTACTTGGTGAGTCCGGATAAGCAAATTCCGGAAAGTCTTTTTCAAGTGAAATCAACTTCTCAAGCAGCATATCAAACTCATAGTCAGACACTTCTGAAATATCATTTTGATAGTACTGTGTATTGTAATGGTTAATTTTTTTAGTTAATTCGGCTATTTCTATCCTTGCTTCTTCTGATTTCATACTAGGTCATTTGATTTTCCCAAAAATAGTCAGTGCTTTTGTTTTTTACGAATCTTATTAAATGGAAACTATGCTTAATTTTTTCTGCTTCAAATTAAACACGCATCCAATGTATTTTGATTTAAATTCTTTGAAAGATAAAAAAATACCCCATGCCGATTCTCTACTGACATGGGGATATTGATTTATTTCATTAATTCTTATTGATTTTCAACTCCTTCAACTTTTACTACTTTACCCGGCTTACGTGCATTAATGCTATGGTCGTACATAGCCTCACAAGAAATGGTTGGCATATAGTATTCTCCTGCATAACTCGCATTCAACCTGATTCTAAAAGTCTTGGTTTCAGAAGCTTTTAGATCGAAGAAGGTATAAACTCTATCATCTCGAATATCTTGATATTCTGGCTCGCTTACTTTATCTGAATCCAAACTCCCATCCATTCTGGAATTGAGAATTTCCCAGCCAGAAGGGAATATCTGATTCAATACTAATTCTTCATAATTACCTCGCAAACCCGGATTGGTAACTTTGGCTTCTACCATAAAGTCAGTCCCTTGAGCTAGACTTGCAGGATCGATTTCTTTCTCATTTAAATCGAGATAGCGAACACTCAATTTCAAGCTACTTTCTGCCGCAGACTGATCACCTCTCGCAGGAACACCTTCAGTTATAATTCTAGTAAATAATACTGTATTGCTTGTATTCTTTAGAGAAAGATTATACACTCCGCCAGCTTTTACATTTAGTTTTTTCTGAATCATAGAAAGATCTGTGCTCGCTTCCACAGGGCTGCCTTCTGGTAAATTCAAAGTGAATTTCATTCCAGATGATTGAGAGGCATTGTCCATACCTGCAAATTTGGCTACTGCAATCAAACTGTAAGCAGTTGTTTGAGTACTCAACCAAGTATCTGCACTTAAATGTGCGGCAATGTCTTTTAATAAATCGAAACCTTTGGCTTTGTCATTCATCAAACAAAGCGTTTCTAAAATCATCGCTTTATCTCTGGTATCTGAACCATAAGTGTAAGATAGTTCTTTATAACTCTTTACATCTGTAGTTAAGCCTTTAACCAGTTCTTCACCAGCACTATTTTTACCTGTTAGATAATAAGCCGCAGCTAATCTCCAAGCTCCTTGCGTTGTCAGTTCTTTCAGCTCTCTTAGCCTGTTCATCGCACCAGTTTCTGCATCGTTACTTAAAGCCAAAGCATAAAGTCTATATGCTTGCATTAAGTCGTCGTTCCAATAAGCTTTGCTGTATCTCCATTCACGAGCAGATTTTTTGAGGTATCTTTTTAAGTTAGATTTTAAGAAAGTTGGCACTTGATAGCCTTTTTTCTCAGCCTCAACGATAAAGTGATAAGCATAAATAGAACCCCAATCGCTGCTTTCTCTCTGCCCTGGCCAATAAGCCATACCTCCATCATTTGTTTGGAAAGAGTTTAATCGAGCAATTGTAGCTTTGATATTGCTTTCAATTTTCTTGCTTCTTTCAGGAGTAACTTCCATTAAGTTGTTCACCAACAATTGAGGGAAGCCAGAAGAAACGGTTTGCTCTATACAACCATATGGATAGCGAATTAAGTAAGAGAGTCTTTTCTCCAAGTTAATTGGCGGTATCCGCGAAACCTCTAACATAGATGAATTTGTACCAGCAACGCCAATTGCTCCATAAGAAGCATCCCAAGTTTTGCCCGGTTGTATCATTCCTTCAATAACATTGGTAACTGGTGGATTCGGGTTTCTTACATCAATTTCTACCTCATCTACAGATGTAACTCCATTGGCAGTAGCAGTAATTTTAATATTACCAATTCCCGTAGTAGCCTTTACATCCATATCGAAAAAGACAATTTGCTCACCAGATTTATCTACTTGCACTTGCTTAGAAGTAGTTGGTAAAGAAAGTAAATCGCTCGCTTCAATATTTACAGTTACGCTACTGATGGAAGGATCAGAAACAAAGACATTTACTGGTAATTTCACTTTTTCTTCTGGTCCTAAAACTCTTGGCAGTGTACCTAAAACCATGAGAGATTTTTTTACAGGCGTCACTTTTTCGGTGTTACCATAAGCTCCACCTTTAGCAGCCACCACCATTGTTTTTACTGAACCAATGTATCTTGGCATTTTAATTTTATGCACATTGGCATCTCCAGCATCCAATTGGAATGGTCCTAAATATTTTACAACAGGTTTAAATCGATTTGCTTTTGCATTTTCTTTCGCATCTACTCCGTCGCCTCCACCTAAGGCAAGTAATCTACCTAATGAGCCGCCAAACGCTCCCATTACATCATCGTATAAATCCCAAGTTTTAACACCTAATGCTTCTCTCGCATAGAAGTTAGACCAAGGGTCTGGGGTTTTAAATCTGGTAAGATCAAGCAAACCTTCTTCTACAACAGCCAAGGTGTATGTCATCGGTTTACCTTCACTCTCAGACACTTGTACCTCGAATGTAGATTCTGGCTCCAATACATCTGGCATTTTTAATTCTGGTGAAAGATGAGTTTCTGGATCATCTACCATCACTGGAATTACACCATACAGCCTAATTGGCAAATCATTAATCGTTTGCGCATGTGGTTGTATCAAAGAGATATTCACATAGACATTTGGTGCCATTGCCTCAGTAACTTCGAAAGAGAATGGATTGTCGCCTTCTTCTGTTTGCAACCAGAAAGTTTGCACAACCTTTCTTCCATTTTCGATGCTAATTAAAGCTCTGCCATTTTTACTACCCGGAATATTAAGTGTTACTTTTTCACCAACTTGATACTTTTCTTTATCTGAAGCAAAAGTTAACATAGTGGCTCCAGATGGCATTTCATCACTGTTCCCACCCCAAGAAGTATAATGTATTTCACCAGTACAATGTCCTGAGACTGGATCACAAACTTTGATGTAGTATCTTCCCCACTCGTTTAAATCAAAGTTAAAAGTTGCTTTGCCTCCACTTGTATTTACTCTGCCTGTAACAACCGGAGTTCTATTTTGGCGACTTACATAATTGGCTACATCTTCGTTGCTTTGGTTCCACCACCAACTCCAGTTTAATCGATACACAGAAATTGTTACTCCTTGTCTGTCAACTGGTTCTCCGTCTGCATCTACTGTTGCAATATCAATGCTATTAGATTTATCGTAAAAAAGCTTGCTCCAGCTTCTGCTATCTGGCAATTTCATTCCAACAAAAGAGCTGAATGGATAGTAAGGAATCACAATTCTATCTACACTAAAGTTTCCACCTTCTTCAAATACTTTTCCTCTAAAGTTTGCCTGCAAAACACCGGGGGCAGCATCTTCAACTTCTATACTCGTACTGATGGTTGCCTTGCCGTTTTCATCTAACCTTCCGCTAAATACTTGCTGACTTTCGCCGTAGAACTGTTTGCCTTCATCATCAAAATTATAATTCTGATAATCTTCAAAAGCTGTTTTTCCTTTGGTAAGATCAAGCTCAAATTCTGCTTTTAAATTTGGCGCAGGTGCTCCGTGTAACCATTTCACTTCCAAATCGGCAGTAACTTTTCCATTACTTGCTTTTAATTTATCTGTACCAAAATCTAGATTGATTTTAAGACGATTTGGTTTAACGGTTTCAATTTTAATGTTTTTACTGAAAGTAGTACCACCCACCATTACTTTGGCAGTCCAGTTGCCAGTTGGTGCATCGTCTTCTGTAGTAGTTATAAAGTTGTAAAAGCCATCTACACCTTGTGAGCGCACTTCTTTTTTCACTACTTGCCCCATTGGGTTTTGCAATTGGAAAACAACTGGGTGGTTTTCTGGCAATAATTTATCCTTATCTTCAAGAATGAAGTTTAAGAAAAGCGTATCGCCGGGTCTCCAAACACCTCTTTCACCATAGATAAAGCCTTTTAATCCTTTCTGTATTTCTTGACCTCTTATATTGAAATTACTAAGTGAAAGTGAAGAACCATCGTCTATTTTAAGGTATCCCTTTTGATTACCAAGTGTAGCCACTAATAAGAAAGGTTTCTTTTTCGGGTCTAGTCTTGCCAAACCTTCACTATCAGTTAGGTTGTCATCGAGTAACTGATGCTGGTAATTATACACAGCAACTTCTACATTGCTTAAAGGCTCAGTAGTTCTCAAATCTGTTACTGCTGCCAACATTTCTCCATTATTACCCCTTTTGGCAATTACACCTAGATCAGAAGCTAGTACATTTTTATTAACCGATCTTCTCGCACCATAATAAGCAGGGTGGCAAGGATCGTCACGATGTTCCCAATCGTAATAACCATAGTAATAATAGTCGTCGTAGTAATCCCAATTGTTTTTGTCGTATTCTTCTTCTAGCTCTTCTAATGAGGTTTCTTTATTGCTTTCTGTTGCACCTTCGCCAAGATCAAACTCTTCTTGGCAAACATAGGCTGCATAGTCTTTTGTAAAGCTAATGTTCACTTGATAGATTGCTCCCGGCTCAGTTTGAATCATACCTGAAAGATCAAGCGAATATCTGCTCCAATTGCTCATATCGGCATTGCCAGAGTTATTGAGCTTGATATTTTTTAAGAGAATAGGTCGACCTACTCTTTTCATCTCGCTTCTTTCTTCCAAAGAGTTTACTTGAAGAAATTGAGCGATATTGTCTTCATAAACGCGAATTACTCGAACATCTACCTCATTTAAACCAACTGCTTCAAATGGCAAAATTAAACCTTTTGAATTTGGCAAAATTGTTCCGTTACCCACAAATCGAACCTCTGGCTTCATTTGCTCAAAAGCCAATGAAAAGCTTTGCTCTCCTTTTAGTGGATAACCTTGACTGTTTTTAATTCCAGGTGAAACACGAACTTCTTTCGCACCGGTTTGTCTTACTGATGGGTAAACCAAAATCTCATTAGCTTGAATCTGGAATCTAAGATTATTTAAACCAGTAATCTGGATGAGTCCATCTAAATCTTGATTTGACTGAATTGGATCTGAAAACCTCAATAGCACATATTGTTCTGGATTATGTACCACTTCGGTTTTCATCAACTTAAAGTCTCCTAATGCGGGAATATCAACATTTTCATTTCCTTTATAAGAAACACCCATTGGCTCACCATCCCACTCTAGTTCAAGTGTGCGTTTGCTATCTATTCTCTCAATACCCGAAACTGTAAAATAGTGAGTTAAGCCTTCCTCAGGATGTACCCAAGAGATATCTAGTTTTTTATCGTTTAATGATGCGGTAAGTAATTTTTCAACTTCTTCATTAGAAGCCACATCGGCAGTATATATAGAACCCGTTAGCTTTTGTATACTAGGTTCATCATTTTCGTCTGGTGCTAATCCCTCTAATTGCAAATCGAAGTTTTGTGAGATTGTTGAAAACTCATAAGATAAGTTTTCCATTCCATCTTGTACATCTACAACTTTCCCCAACTCAAAATTCAGCACATACTTTGTACCTGATTGTAGCTCTTTTGCAGGAATAAACTCTATCGTTCTGTTATCTATCCAAGATGCATCACCATTAATCTCTGGATCAAATGTAAAATATGAAGATGAAACAGACTCTCCTACTCTTGTGGAATCGGCAAATTGAGATGCCAGTTGTATTCTAATTGGAGACTTTTTGGAGATTACTCCAGCAGTATATGCACTTACATAAGATGCATAGGCTGCATCAACTGTTGTTTTCACACTCCTATCAGCTTTTAATGAGCTAGAGAAGTACAAAAAACCTCCGATAACAACAGCTAGAATAAATGCAGTAATAAAAACTTTTCTGGTTACACTAAGTGCCAAAATGGAAATGCTTGCAAACGGCTTCATAAAAAAATTGCAATTTGTTTATTCTTATGTACAATTTGGGGACTTTATATATATAGCACTAAAATATGCTATTTATTGAGAGTTATGCAATAAAAAAAATAAGTCTGCTTGAAGAATGCTGTGAAAATATACTAAAAGTACTGGTTAAAGATATCCATTCTCAATGATATTTACATCAATCTAATTTTAATATTTTCTTAATTAAGTTAAATTATTCTATTGGTTTTAGACAAAAAAAAATCCCGGTAGAACCGGGATCTTAAATCAGATGAGTAGTTTATCTATTGAATATTAGCTAAATATTTTTTAGCTGTATTTACTTCCTGCGCTGCTGGATAATCATCAATAATTTTTTGATAAATCATCGCTGCAGAATTCATATCGTTTGAAACTTCATAAGCTGTTGCCAACTTAAGTAAGTACATTGGAGTAAATTCTTTATTAGGATAATACTCGGTAGCTTTTTTATAGTTAGAAATTGCATCGCCAGTTTGTCCTTTTTGAAGATAAGCATCTCCTAATAAACAATAAGCTCTGGCTTGCACTAAGTAATCATCACTGCTAAAATCAGACAAATGCGCTATTGCCTGATCATATTCCCCTTCTTTTAAGAAAGAAACACCTGCATAAAAATCAGCAAGATTTCCAGCTTCAGTAACACCATAATCATCACTAATCGCAACAAAACCATCGGTATAGTTACCATCGCCATCTAGTGCTTTATTAAGGGAATCTTTTTCAAAGTAAAATACAGCAGGGAAAAGTTGTTCCTGAGCGGTAACATCTTGCTTGTTCACATACCATTTATACCAAAAAATTCCACCAATAATTAACACTGCAACAGTTAAAACACCTGTAAGCAAATTTTTATTTTTATCTGCAAACTGTTGTGTTCTATTCAATTGATCCTGTAAAGCCTCAGGACTCTCATAAATCTTTGTTGACGTATCCTCCTTGTGTCCTGAAGTTTTTCTCGTTGCTGTCTTATCTTTTTTTGCCATTGGAAATATTTTTTAAGGCTGCAAAAATAAACAATTATTCTTAATTACTAACTAGCAAACTTACCTAATTTTATTAAACAATGGCAACTGTACTAGTTATTATGCAAAAAAAAGGGTTTGGTAATTGCCCAAACCCAAAGCAATTTAATGCTCTTAATATTAATTAGTACTGTAAGGATAATCCTCTTGTACGTAAATATCTTTGAAAATTTCTGATGGATCTGGGAAATTAGACTCTTCAGCAAAAGTTACTGACTCAGCAACTACTTGTTTGATGTCTTTATCTATTTTCTTCAGTTCCTCTTCAGTTGCATGACCTAACTCAAGAATCTTAGCTTTTACTTGCTCGATTGGATCTTGCTTTTTGTAAGATGCTAACTCTTCTTTAGTTCTGTATTTAGCAGGGTCAGACATTGAGTGACCTTTGTATCTGTAAGTTCTTAACTCAAGTAAAGTAGGACCTTTTCCTGCTCTAGCTCTTTCAGCAGCTTCTTCAACAGCAATATGCACGTCTTCTACATTCATTGCATTTACTGGGTAAGAAGGCATGTCGTAAGCAGCTCCTAATTTATATAAGTCAGTTACGTTTGAGGTTCTCTGAACTGAAGTACCCATTGCATAACCGTTATTTTCGATAGCAAATATTACAGGTAAGTTCCAAGACATTGCCATGTTAAATGCTTCGTGGAAAGCACCTTGTCTTACAGCACCGTCTCCCATGTAGCAAATACAAACATTACCAGTCTTGTTATACTTTTCAGCAAATGCGATACCTGCACCCAAAGGAATTTGACCACCAACAATACCGTGTCCGCCCATAAATCCAACTTCCTTATCAAATATGTGCATAGAACCACCTTTACCCTTAGAGCAACCGGTTTCTTTTGCAAATAACTCTGCCATTACATTATTTGGGTGAGTTCCCAAAGCCAATGGCTGGCCGTGATCACGATATGCAGTGATGTACTTGTCTCCTTTTATTAATGCTGATGCTGCTCCAACTGCACATGCTTCCTGTCCTATATAAAGGTGGCAAAAACCCCTGATTTTTTGTTGACCGTATAATTGACCTGCTTTTTCTTCAAAACGTCTGATTAGAAGCATTTTTTCATACCAGAACATATATGTTTCTTTTGAAAAAATCGCTTCGTTTGCATTCTTTTCTTTTTCCTCTGTAACCATTATTAGATCTTTGACTTTAAAATATCAATTCTGGAAATCGTAAAATTTTGTCGAAATTCGTAAGTTTTGCTTTAATTTACAAACCCACAATAAGCTCAATGCTTTTTTAGCTTAATTTATTCTTAAATAGCGGTATAAATTTATTCGATTTTATATTATAAAACCTCTTTTATCTACTTACTTCGCTTATTAAAAT
>PBYL01000242.1 GCA_002729595.1 Thalassovita sp.
AAAAGAAACCAAGGGCTACATAACGATTCCATTTTTCATGAAATTTTAATGATTAACAGCTTTAACTCATACTAACATTAAGGCTGAACATGCCTGATATTTTTAATTTCAAATTCATCATCCTTTTAACGGTTAGCAGAAATGTATGTAATTAAAAGAGACGGACGCAGAGAAAGCGTAAAATTTGACAAGATTACCGCCAGAATTGAAAAGTTATGTTATAGTCTAGATCAACGGTATATCAGTCCTATAGAAATAGCAAAAAAGGTAATTAACGGATTGTATGATGGAGTAACCACTGTAGAGTTAGATAACCTTGCAGCAGAAACTGCAGCAACTTTGGCTACTACCCATCCAGATTATGCACAGTTGGCAGCCAGAATTGCTATTTCAAATTTACATAAGGTTACAAGTAAGTCTTTTTCTAACACCATGAAAAGACTTTACACCTATATAGACCCAACAAATGGAGAGAATGCTCCTATGATCTCCAAAGAAGCTTATGAAGTAATTAGAAAAAATGCGGCAAAGCTAGACGAGTCAATCATTTACAACCGCGATTATAATTTTGACTACTTCGGGTTTAAGACTTTGGAGCGATCTTATCTGCTAAAAGTAAATGGAAAAGTAGTAGAACGACCTCAGCATATGCTTATGCGTGTAGCTGTTGGTATTCATATGGATGATATTGAAGCCGCTATAGAGACATACAACCTCATGTCTGAAAAATGGTTTATTCATGCCACTCCTACTCTATTTAATGCAGCTACACCAAAGCCTCAACTTTCTTCATGTTTTCTGCTAACCATGAAAGACGATAGCATTGGTGGAATTTATGATACGCTAAAGCAATGTGCACTTATATCACAATCTGCTGGTGGTATAGGTTTGAGCATCCATAATGTAAGAGCGACAGGTTCATATATAAAAGGAACCAATGGCAATTCTAATGGAATAATTCCAATGCTGAGAGTATTTAATGATACAGCTCGCTACGTAGATCAAGGAGGAGGAAAACGCAAAGGTGCTTTTGCTATCTATTTGGAACCTTGGCATTCAGATATTTTCGAATTCCTCGATTTAAAGAAAAACCATGGCAAAGAAGAACTAAGAGCACGCGATTTATTCTATGCTTTATGGACTCCAGATTTATTTATGAAAAGAGTTGAGCAAAACGAAGACTGGTCTTTATTTGATCCGAATGAAGCGCCTGGCTTATACGACTCTTTTGGTGATGAGTTTGAAAAACTATATGCAAAATACGAGAAAGAAGGTAGAGCGAGAAAAGTAGTTAAAGCACAAGACTTATGGTTTGCTATACTTGAATCTCAAACAGAAACAGGCACACCTTACATGCTTTATAAAGATGCTGCCAACAAGAAATCTAACCAGAAAAATCTTGGAACTATAAAGTCTAGTAATCTTTGTACCGAGATTATGGAATACACTTCTAAAGACGAAGTAGCTGTTTGTAATCTTGCCTCTCTGTCTTTACCTAGATTTGTAATTGATGATCAATTCAACCATCAGAAACTGTTTGAGGTAACTTATGTGGTTACTAAAAACCTCAATAAGATTATAGATAGAAACTTCTACCCTGTTCCAGAAGCAGAAAATTCTAATAAGAAACATAGACCTATTGGTTTAGGTGTGCAAGGTTTGGCTGATGCATTTTTGATGTTGAAATTACCATTCGACTCAGATGAGGCCAAACAATTAAACAAAGACATATTCGAAACCATGTACTTTGCTGCCATGTCGGCTTCAAAAGACTTGGCTATTAAAGATGGAGCTTATGCTTCTATTGCTGGTTCGCCAGTTTCTAAAGGAATCTTCCAGTTTGATATGTGGGGAGTAGATCCTTCTGATAGATGGGATTGGACATCTCTTAAGCAAGAAGTAAAAAAACATGGTGTTCGTAACTCTTTACTATTAGCACCAATGCCAACTGCCTCAACTTCTCAGATACTTGGCAATAATGAGTGTTTCGAACCTTACACTTCTAACATCTATACCAGAAGAGTGCTTTCAGGTGAATTTATCATTGTAAACAAACACCTATTGCGCGACTTGGTAGAGCAAGGCTACTGGAATGAGGAAATGAAAAATGCACTCATCGCAGCCAATGGTTCGGTACAAGAACTAAATGTACCTCAAAGTATTAAAGACCTGTACAAAACTACTTGGGAAATTAGCCAAAAGAATATTATTGACATGGCTGCTGATAGAGGCGCATTTATTTGCCAAAGCCAAAGCTTAAATATCTTTATGAAAGATACCAGTTTCGGCAAGCTTACTTCTATGCATTTCTACGCATGGAAAAAAGGTTTAAAAACAGGTATGTATTACTTAAGAACTAAAGCAGCTAGAGATGCGATTAAGTTTACTGTAGATACTGAAATGTTGAAAAAGAACAACACAGCTGAAGTCGAGCAAGTGAACGCTAAAGTTTTAACTACAGAACAACAGCAGATTGAAGCAATAAAACAAGGTAATGCTTGTTCATTGGACGATCCTGATTGTATTTCTTGTCAGGGCTGATTTTTACTTATAACAGGAATTAATTATATATGAGAGATTGCTACACGGCAATCTCTCTTTATTTGTATTTTGCCAAAGCAAATTGGCCATTTTATCAAAAAATATTGCATTATAGTAATATTTATATTTACATTCGTTTACATTTTCAGTAAAGAAATATAGCTTAATAACACAACTTCGATGGAAGAGAAAAAATACAACGTGCTTTATGTTGATGACGAAGAAAGCAATCTGAGAATTTTTAAAACAGCGTTCAGAAGACACTACAATGTGTTTACAGCAGTAACTGTCGAAGAAGGAATTGATATTCTTACTGAAAATGAAATCCACCTGATTGTAACTGACCAACGCATGCCTAAGATGAGCGGCGTAGAGTTTCTTACCAAAATATTACCTGACTACCCTGATGCTGTAAGAATGATACTCACTGGTTTTAGCGATGTACAAGCAATTATTGCAGCTATTAACTCAGGTAGAGTTTACAGGTATATTACCAAGCCTTGGGACAAAGACGAGTTAAAAAATATCTTAGACGAAGCACTAACTAACTTCGAAAAAGAAAGGGTTAAAAAAGAAACCATTGCTGTTTTAGAACAAGAAAAATCTCACCTTGAAAATGAGATTGATAGGTTAAAATCTGAGCTTGTAATTAAAGATAAGATCATTATCGATTTAGAAACCAAACTCGTTTAAACTGTCTAAATATTAGACATGTTCATTTTCTTTAAATCACCAAAGTTATCTGGTAAGTTAATTCCCGGAAAAGAAGCTTTTATTGCTCTTTTAATAATTAAAAGGTGATTAACAGCATGATCTAAATTAAACTTTAGCTCTCTTTTTACACTTGAAGGAACAAAATCTCTCTTAAATCCAAATACTGGATGAGTTACACACATGCTTATAGCAAAATCGGTATTAATCTCTGCGATTCCCTCTTTTATTAACTGTAGCTTTTTAAGCGCTTTCTCACGATCTTTTCCAACACTTTTATCGTGTTTTTTAGAATAGTAATCCACCATGCCAGTGTAGTAGCAGTTCACAAAAACATCATAAAACTCAATCACATGTTGAATGTGACGACCAATATAAGTTCCCGTTAAACTTTCTGTAATTTCTACATACTGAGCATTATCCAGCAAGTTTAATAAGTCTGTAATTTGTTCTAAGATATACAAGGATTCTTCCTTTACTTGCATTTCTTTCATGCTAGATTCAGTTAACCATCAGAATTACCGTTAATAGCCTTTTATAATTAAATTTAAAAAAAACCTGCTACAATATTAGTAACAGGCTTCGACATTTTTCTTTAAAGTCTCTTAATTATTCCTTTAACAAAGCTCTGGAAATCACTATCTTCTGAATTTCTGAGGTACCTTCATAAATTTGAGTAATCTTGGCATCTCTCATGAGTCTTTCAACATGGTATTCTTTTACAAAACCGTAACCTCCATGTATCTGCACAGCTTCGATAGTGGTATACATGGCTGTTTCAGAAGCATAAAGTTTCGCCATGGCACTTTGAAGAGAAAAATCCTTCTTCTTATCCTTTAGTTGAGCAGCTTGCAAGCAAAGCAATCTAGAAGCTTCAATTTTTGTAGCCATCTCAGCTAGCTTAAATGCAATCCCTTGGTGTTGACTAATCTCTTTACCAAAAGCTTTTCTTTCTTTAGAGTATTTCACAGCCAGCTCATAAGCACCCGAAGCAATCCCCAATGCTTGCGAAGCAATACCAATTCTTCCGCCATTTAGCGTTTTCATGGCGATTGTAAATCCTTCTCCTTCTTTACCTAGCCTATTTTCTTTTGGAACAATTATATCAGTAAAACCTAAAGAGTGAGTGTCAGAACCTCGAATACCTAACTTGTCTTCTTTTTTTCCAACTACAAAACCTTCTTGGTCTTTCTCAACAATTAGGCAGTTAATGCCTTTGTGTTTCTTCTCTCGGTCTGTTTGCGCAAAAACCAAATAAACAGAAGCTGTAGAACCGTTGGTTATCCAGTTTTTATTTCCATTTAAAAGATAATGATCGCCTTTATCTTCAGCAGTAGTTCTTTGCGAAGTAGCATCGCTACCGGCTTCTGGCTCAGAAAGACAAAATGCTCCCCAAATCTCACCACTTGCTAAGCGAGTTAAATATTTTTGCTTTTGCTCTTCAGTGCCATATTTTTCAATACCCCAACAAACCAGAGAATTATTCACCGACATACAAACTGAAGCAGAAGCATCAATCTTAGAGATTTCTTCCATTGCCAGTACATATGAAACCGTATCCATTCCTCCTCCTCCATACTTAGGGTCTACCATCATTCCCAAAAAACCTAACTCTCCCATCATCTTCACTTGTTCCATTGGGAATCGCTGCTCGTTGTCTCTCTCGATTACTCCTGGTAATAATTCTTTTTGTGCGAACTCTCTGGCGGCATCTCTTACCGCTAGTTGTTCCTCGGTAAATTCAAAATTCATATTTATGTGTTGGTTAGAAACTTTTAAACTAAGTTATCTTTTGTAGCAATAACATTAATATTATGCATGCATAACAAATTTAAGCATTTTTTTCTGTTTTATTATTTTTAGCTACTAAATTTTTCAGACTCCAAATCTTATACAAGTTTTCGTATTTACACTCAAATTTTATTAGATTTTGATAGTATTTTTTCATGCTGTTTAGCATATTGCCCAATTATAAGCAATCTGCCAAAATCGCGATAGAAATGAGGTAAATATCTGTGTATCAACAAATAATTTAGTAGCACACTCAGATATTAGAAGACTTATAAAGCCGTTTTTATAAATATTTTTTCCCTAACCAATACATGGGTATTAATTTAATACCTTAAAACTTTTTGAGATAGATGCCCGATAGGTCTTTCAAGATAAATGATGTATTTATTTCCTATTCCAGACAAAACCTTGATTTCGCTAAAAAGCTTTATCATCACTTAATGGAAGAAGACCTTGAGGTATGGTTCGATCAAGAAAACATACCACTGGCTGTTGACTTTCTGCACGAAATTGAAAGCGGAATTAACCTGTCTCATAACTTTATCTTTATCATCTCTCCTGCTTCAATTTTATCAGAATACTGTTTGATTGAGATAAAACATGCGCTTAAACAGGGCAAGAGAATCATTCCTGTTTTATATGAAGAACCAGATGAATTTACGCTCTCAAAAGCGCATCCTGAAATTAAAAAACTCAATTGGATATTTTTTAGGGAAGAACTCGATAATTTCCATAACTCTTTATTAGGCTTACTCGATACACTCGACCAACATGCCGAGTATGTGAGTATGCATACTCACTTGCTTAATAAAGCGATGTTTTGGAGCAGAAACCAAAAAAGGTCTGAGTCTCTATTGATGGAAGAAGATCGTATTGAGGCAGAAGCTTGGTTAAAAACTACATTTGATAATGATATTCCACCCTGCGATGCAGTAGCACTACAATGCGAATTTATTTGCGAAAGTGAGAAATATGCCAAACTCGGCATGACGGAAGTCTTCATTTGTAATGAACCCGCCGACTACGACATTGCTGTGCTCATTGGTAACGAGCTGATGAAAAACAGCTTTACTATTTGGATAAGAAATGAAGACCTTGTTGAGGATAATGATAAAATTAGAAAGGTAATAAAAAATGCCATTGAGCAAGCTGATAACTTTCTGTTTTTGGTTTCTCCTGAATCATTAAGCTCAGACAGATGCAATTTTGAATTGAACTATGCAAAAACACTTAATAAAAGAATAATTCCGCTGATAGTTAATAAGGCAGATACACAGTCGCTTACACAAAACTTTCAGTTTCTTTCTTATATCGATTTTAGTGAACCAACTAAAGTTAAATTCTACACAGATGTATTTAAAAAAGCCTTTAATCAACTTTTAATTGAGCTTTATAAAAATCAGCATTACTACGAGCAACATAAATACTTACTAGTTCAGGCTTTACACTGGAAAAGGCAAAACGAAAACATAGCCATCTTAATTAAAGACTATCAATACCAAAATGCGCGCTCATGGTATCTAGGAGGGCAAACAAATGTAAAACATCCTCCGATAGATTTACACAAAGAGTTTCTCGATACTTGCGAGAGTAGCTCTGCTCATATTCAAAATGAAATCTATATATCATTTGCTCGGAACGACAGCGATTTTGCCAGAAGGTTAAACAACGACCTACAAATAAATGGCAGGGTAACGTGGATGGAGCAAAACTATATTCCTAATGGGGTTGACTACCAAGAGGAAACCTTTAAAGCCATTGAGTCATCAGACAATTATTTGCTCATAGCTTCTCCTTTTGCCATTCAGTCACCTTATTGCCGAGATGAACTTGAGTATGCGCATGCGCTAGGTAAAAGAATCATTATTGTAAAATATAGAGATTGCGATCTTAATCTAATTGTAGATCATGATGTACAATACACTGAGGTTAACTTTGAGTTTTTAAGTAATCGCTATGCAGAATGCTTTAGCAATTTGCTCAGAGAACTAGATGTTGATAGAGATTACATTCGCCATCATAATCAACTCTCACAAAAAGCATTGGAATGGGAGCAAAAAGATTTTGACACCGACTTTTTACTTAGAGGAACAGAGCTAATTGCCGCATTAGATTGGTATAAAGATGCTACCGAAAAAGAAAAAACGCCTGCCCCTTCTCCACTTCAAATAAAGCTGATAAACAAAAGTGAGGAACAGGCTGATCTTTACAGAAAGAGATACAAACAAAGAATTAATAGACTTAGAGTATTAGTTGCAGTAATGGCAATTTCACTCATTTCAGCAGCATACTTTGCCTATAAACTAGAAATTGCCAGAGTAACTTCAGAAGAGAATGAGAAACTTGCTTATGAGCTAAGAGAAGAAGCGATTAAAAGACAAGAAACACTCGAACTCCAAAAAAAGCGGCTAGACTCTTTACAAGTTCTGCAAGATAAACTGAACTCTGAGTTTAGAAAGCCTGCCTTTCAACGAAATGAAACATTGATTAGAGAGCTTCTAAACATTAAAGATTCTTTGGCTGAAAGAATTAACCAGCAAGACGAAGTAGATAT
>PBYL01000243.1 GCA_002729595.1 Thalassovita sp.
CTTGCTTTTTTGATTACAAAGCCGAAAAAACCCACAATACATACTTTTTGCTTCCGGCAGATATCAATCAGAAATTGCGTAAAGCGCAAAAGGGAAGACCAAATGTTTCTATAGAGTTATTTATCAAACATTTGTATCAAGCGCAGCACTGTTCTAAAAATGCCAAGATCGAATATTACCACAATACACTTACACAGGTAATGAATCTGGATCGCTACAAAAAAAACAGCCACTACTCTCGAATCAAAAAAACCATTGATAATGCTTTTAGGGTTTCTATCGAGATTGGTTTGGTTTCAAATATCGAAGAGACCGAAGGCAAATACGGAAACAAGAAGTATATAATCTACTTTGCTAAGTAGTTTTTAATTCTGAATGGGATAAGTTGATTTTTTTGTATTCTGAACTTTCTGTGATTCAGACATATTTTTTATATTGGAATAGAGCCCTTCCCAATAATTAAAGCAAAAATCCAGTATTATGAGCGAGTTGATAAAGTTTGAAGGTACAGCAATCAGGAAAACAGAGTTTGAAGGCGAAATCTATTATTCTGTTTTGGATGTGATATTGGCATTAACTGATAGCAAAAACCCCAAAGTGTATTGGTCGCAATTAAAAAAGCGCGAAAGCCAACCGTTTACATTTTGTAAACAGTTGAAGTTAAAAGCCGCTGATGGAAGGATGCGAAGTACTGATTGTGCTACTAGAACAGGTATTTTAAGAATCATCCAATCTATACCTTCGCCCAAAGCAGAGCCATTTAAAAAATGGATGGCAGAAGTAGGTAGTGAGCGTATCGATGAGCAATCTAACAAGCGATTAGAAGCTAGAAGAAAGCTTCAAGAATCTCAAAATAAGTTGTATGAAAATGCGAAAAGCAGAGGGGTTGACGAAGAAGGATTTAATGAAGTGTTAAGAGAAGGAGATAAGGCATTGTTTAATGGCGAAAACATGCACGAAAAATATGGGATAGATGAGGAAGAAAACCTAGATGACCATATGCATGAGTTGCTACTACGCGGAAAAGATTTTGCTACTGCCATTACCAATGTAAATGTGAGCAAAAAAGATTTATTTGGGAAAGAAAACATCTCCGACGAACACACACGCCAAAACAAAGAGGTGAGAGATGTATTAAAAAGACAGGTAACTGAGCCAGAAAATATCCCGCCACAAGAAGACATTAAAAAGCTATCACCTAGAAAAAAAGAACTGGAATAAAGTTTAAAAATTCAGTTCAAGTACCTTAGTTGAATCAGAACAGTCTGTATTTGAGACAATTACTTGATCTCCTGTTATTTCGAGATCAAAATGACAAATTTGAATATATTTTTCAATGATGATTTTTTTATCTGTATGATAAATCATTGAATAAACTTCTTCAGAGTCTCCTGCATCGCCCCAGATTAATGCTACTTTTTCTACTTTTTTGATTTTATTTTCTTGCTTATCATATGCAAGACCGTAATAAATAGGTCCATAATCGTCTTGTTGGACAAATACTAAAAAGTAAAAATCATCATGGACTTTAATTTTACCTACAGGTTTTGCGCCAATAGATTCAGTTTGTGTGGCGTAAACGTGATCTTCAAATAATGGTAAAAAAGATAGCGGTAAGCATTCCGTTGGCTCAAAACTAGTTTCTTGAGTATATGCTTCAACCTCAATTTTGATTGTATCTTTTTGAAAATCTTCAAAGTAACTCGTCAAATTAGTTGGCAGTGGTGAAACAGAACTTTTAGAAGTACTATTATCTCTAATACTAGAATCTGTTTTGGTTATAGGCTCAGATTTTATAGTAGTATAAGAGATAATCTTATCATGTTCTTTAGTGCTATTTTTCCCGCATGAAATCAAGAAAATTAGTAAAATGAAAATATTAAGTTGAAACTTCATTTTGATAAAAAAAGAAAACTTATCTATTCCCCAACACTATGCTTAGCATAATTATAACCTAGTACATCGTATCTTTTGGCAATATGCTGTAAGCGCTGGTAAAAATCTTCCCAAGATTTGTTTTCTTTATCAGTCCAAACCACTTCTGCAAGGGCTGTCATTCTCGGAATTACTCTATATTCCACTATATCCCAAGTTGGCATATACTCTGTCCAAACATTGCCTTGTGCTCCCAAGATGTATTTTGCTTCTTCGGCATTTAATTCAGCAGGAGTAGGATCGTAAGAATATACTTTTTCTACAGTAGTATGTCGCTTACTACCAGTTAATGGTTCATCTTTTTGTAATTCTTCTGGAACCTGATAGTAATCAAAATAGCAATGAGTACCCGGAGTCATAATAACGGTGTGATGTTGTTTTGCAGCAGCAATACCACCTTCTTCACCACGCCACGACATTACCGTAGCATTTGGAGCCAAGCCTCCTTCAAGAATTTCATCCCAACCGATAATGTTTCTGCCTTTGCTATTTAAGAACTTTTCAATTCGTCTGATAAAATAACTCTGCAAACCGTGCTCATCTCCCAATCCTTCTTTTTTTATCAATTCTTGCGCATAAGCACTTTTTTCCCATTCCTCTTTCAATACTTCGTCGCCACCGATGTGAATGTATTTGCTAGGGAAAAGCGCCATTACTTCTGTGAGTACATCTTCTAAAAACTGAAAGGTTTCTTCGGTAGGCGCATAAACCTCTTTAAAAATTCCCCAACGCTTAGCTACTTCGTAAGGGCCGCCAGTATTTCCAAATTGCGGATAGGCCGTAAGTGCTGCGAGTGAGTGACCCGGTAATTCAATTTCTGGTATAACAGTAATATGTCTTGCAGCAGCATAAGCAACTATTTCTTTAATTTCTTCTTGTGTATAGAAACCGCCATAAGGCACATCGTCGTAGGTGTAAGGAGCATTTCTGGTTCCGGCAAGCCCAATGGCTGTACCTTTTCTAAAGCCACCTACTTCGGTAAGTTTAGGGTATTTCTTTATTTCGATTCTCCAACCCTGATCTTCGGTTAAATGCCAATGGAAAGTGTTCATTTTATGCATGGCAATTAGATCGATGTAATCCTTTACAGATTCTGCCGGGAAAAAATTACGGCCAACATCCAAATGCATGCCTCTATATTTATAGCGTGGGCTGTCGCTAATTTCTACTGCCGGAATGGTTAATTCGGCAATGCTATTAGTAGCTTCAATTTCTGCGGGTAATAATTGTCTTAAAGATTGAATGCCATAAAATACACCTGCATTTGTTTTGCCTGCAATAACTACCTCATCGTATTTTACTGACAAGCGGTAACCTTCTGCATTATCAATTTGCTCGTCTAATAGGAGTTTAATATTGCCAGCAGCATCTTTAGAACTAGAATCTAGCGCGATATTAATTCCAGAAACTGTACTCAACATTTCTGAGAGGTAAGCAGCTTCATTGCTTAGAGGAGAAGTGAAAATAATTTTGGTATTGGGATTCACCAAAAAGCGACCATTTTCTATGCTTAGTTTGTTGGGTTTGGGTATTATTTGGTAATCTGCTTCCGTGTTTTTTATATCCTTGTATTTATTAGAACATGAAAATGCCAGCAAGCACGAAATAATAAAAATGATACTTCTCATCGATAAGTTAGTTTGCAATTGAGTACAGAGGTTTGGGTTTGTCAATTAGTTTTTCTGAAAGGGTGAAGATAGTTGATGAATTTGAGGCTTCCAAAGGCTAGGTTTGTTGGGGGAGATAGGAGAGGAGTAAAGGATTTAAATTTTTAACCACCACTTCATAGTTATTAATTTATCTTTTTCGATTTCAGAAAGTACTGAGTTTTCTAGTGAATTAAATACCTGCTTTACCTCTTCCAATTCATAATTTTCTAGAAACCAAAAGGGTAATTGCTTAATACTTTTGTTCCAGTGCTTCAAAGTTCTTAATACATATTCTTCTAGTTTTACTTTAGAGGTTGGCTTTACTTTTTCTAAGATTTTTCCCGCAAACTCTTGAGCAAGAAATGAATTATCAGGAGTTTCAAAAACCTGTATTACTCCTTCAATAATTATTTCAGCAGGAACTTTAGCTATAATACTTTGAACTGTCTCAATCTTAAATCACCAATAGATTCATAAACATCAACAGACTTCAAAATCTCATCTTTTATGTCTTCGGCTTGTTTCTGGAGTTTCATTTTAAAGTGAATATAATGATTAAATTGACTAAAATTATAAATCAATATTCATATGTTTTACTGTTACAATTCTTCCTTTAAAAATTTTTCATCATTCATTTATCTATTCATTTCATAATTTTGTATTCTTAAAATAAAATCAGATTCAATTGCTATTGAAGCGTTTCTGGAAAATATAAAGGCTTTATTACCAATATAATCAGGTTATAGCGACCGGGAATCGATAAACAGTATGCGTGCTATAGATTATAAAAATATAACTGATGCTGACATTTGGGCTGAAATTAAGATCGGGAATAAAAAAGCCTTCGACTATATCTATAGTACTTATGCTTCTGTTTTGCTAGATTATGGTAGGCACTTTAGCCATGATGTAGATTTGCTAGAAGATGTATTGCAAGAAACCTATCTGGAAATTTGGTTCAAAAAAGAAAAGCTCAGCCTACACTCATCTATAAAATTTTATCTATTTACCTCATTTAGAAGAAAGTTATTTAAAAAGATAAGTACTGATAAAAAAACGATTACTCTCGATATAGACGAACAGTTTAGCTTCTATGGCTTTTCAGATTCTGTGGAATCTAAGTATATAGAAACGGAATTATTAAAGCAGAAAAAGCAGCTAATTGAAACGGCTCTTCAAAAGTTAGCTCCTCGGCAAAAAGAGTCTGTTTATTTGAAATACTATCAGAATTTGTCTTTTCAAGAAGTGGCTCAGGTGATGTCTATCACTACAAAGTCTGCCTATAAGATTATAGCAAAGAGTCTGGAAAAACTCGAAAAAATATTATCAGACACAGATTACTTTAACCTCTATTCCATCTCAATCATTTTTTTTAATTTTTTTTTTGAAAAGTAGGGGTAAAAAAAATACCTTTTGCCATCTGTATAATAAGATCTATTAGAAATAGACTCATTATGCAAAAAAACATTTACACTACAAGCTATTATTTATTAAATCAGCAATTTGTTGATTGGGTTAAGAAACCGTCACCAGAGAGTGATCGGTACTGGCAAGATTGGCAGCAAAAGTATCCGGCTTCTGTACCAGTTATGCAAAAAGCAGAAAAGATGCTTTTTGATCTCGAAGATTTTGGGCAATCTCCAAATGGCGAAACCAAAACAATTTCTATCAGCGATTTTAACCAGAAGGAAGCTTCTATTAACAAGGTAAAGGCTAATATTGATAGCATTATCGAAAAAGACATTGAAGAAAAGGGAATTAAAATTCAGTCTAGAAGAAAGCTGTATTATTCCATTGCTGCTTCAATTTCAATTTTATTAGCGGCAGCTTGGCTTTTTTGGCAAAATACTTTTACAGAAAAGCATCAAGAAATTAAAGAACCTGAAATCGTATTTTTAGAGAAAAGTACAATTGGTGGGCAAAAGCTAAATTTGGTTTTGCCAGATGGTTCTGAAGTAAAGCTAAATTCTTTATCTGAAATTAAGTTTCCACAAAACTTTAATATAAATCCGGAGAGAGAAGTATATCTGAAAGGAGAAGCATTTTTTGATGTTACAAAGAATCCAGAAAGACCTTTTATAATTCACACCGAAAACTTTAAGACAAAAGTTCTAGGAACCAGCTTCAATATTAAATCTTATCAAGTTGATAACAATGTGTCAATTGCGGTATCTAGTGGAAGTGTATGGGTGCAAAACCAACTAGATACAACAAGCGAAGTAGTGTTATCACCATCTGAAATGTTGGTTTATGAGAAAGCTGAGCATGAGAGTAGGGTAGAGGAATTTGATTATAAAAAAATTCTGGGTTGGAAAGATGGTTTTTTGGTTTTTGAGAAAGCCACTTTTGAAGACATCACTGCCGGACTTTCGCGCTGGTACGGAGTAAATTTTACAGTAAATAAACCAGTGCAAATGCAAAAAGGCTTTACGGGTACATTCGAAAACGAATCTTTGCAGAATGTGCTAAAAGGGATAGCCTATAGTTTAAAATTTAAGTATGAAATTTTAGATGATAAAGTAATAATAAACTAAATAAAATATTGAAAATCAATTAATTATGAATAACACAAGCTAAAAAAAGCCAGCCACATATTACATGTAACTGGCGCACAATACAGAATCCTTATTTTGAACTGGCGAATCACTTTGGCGAGCGGATAACCAGTAAAAAACAAGGGGTTTAATGAATTTTTACACCCATTAAAGTCTAAAAATATGAATTTGAAAATTATACAACAAATCTGGAATATGTCTAGATATGCCTTATTTGGAATATTTCTTCAAGCTTGCTTAAGTAGTATGCTGATAGCAAGTGATGGTAATGCGCAGAAAATTAGCATCGAAGATATACTTGTAAATGTGAATCTGGAGAATGTAAATCTAGAGCAAGCATTTAATGAAATCGGAAACGAAACAGATTTCCATTTTGCCTACAATAATGACATTATTAATAAGAGAAAGAAAATTACTAAATCTTTCAGGAACGAATCTCTGGCATCTGTGCTAAGAGAAATCGCGCTTGAAAACGGCCTTTCATTTAAGAGAATCAACAAAAACATCTATGTAACCAAAGCGAAAATTGCTACCAATAATAAAGTTGAAGAATTGGTACAAGAAGTTGTGCAGATTAGAATAACTGGTAATGTAAAAGGTGACGACGGAGAGCCACTACCAGGTGTGAGTATTCTAATAAAAGGAACCAGTAGCGGTACAACTACCGATTTTGATGGTAACTACAGCATTAATGTAACAGAAGGTAGCATTTTACAGTTTAGTTACATCGGTTTCTTAAAGCAGGAAGTTGAAGTTGGTAGCCAATCGGTAATTAATGTTCAACTTGAGCCAGATTTAGAACAGCTAGAAGAAGTAGTTGTAATTGGTTATGGTACTCAAAACAAAGAAGATTTAACCAGTTCGGTAGCGCGAGTAGATTCAAAAGAATTTGTGAAAGGTAATGTGTTAGATGCAGGTCAGCTAATCCAAGGTAAAGTAGCAGGTTTAACGATTTCTGCACCTAGTGGTGACCCAACTTCTGGTTCGCAAATCTTATTAAGAGGTAATACAACAATACTTGGAGCTAACTCTAATCCGCTAGTTTTAATAGATGGTATCCCTGGTAATTTAAGAACAGTTGCTCCTGAAGACATTGAGTCAATTGATGTTTTGAAAGATGGTTCTGCCGCAGCTATTTATGGTACAAGAGGTACAAATGGGGTAATTATTATTACTACCAAAAGAGCAAGTGGTACTTACCAAAACAGAGTTGAATATTCAGCTTCATTTAGTACGCAAACCATTGCACGCCAATTAGACTTGTTTACTGCAGATGATTACAGAGACCAAATTGCAGCAGGCACTCGTGATGCTTCTTGGGATTTAGGTGGCTCAACTGACTGGATGGATGAAGTTACTCAAACACCTTTGAGCCAAATACACAACCTCACTTTTATGGGTGGTAATGCAAAAACCAACTATCTGGCAAACATCAACTACCGTGGTTTAGAAGGTATATTCTTAAAATCGAATAATAATACTTTTACTGGTAGGGTAGACATTAACCACAACATGTTTAACGACAAGTTGAGATTGAATTTGGGAATTTTAAACTCTCAAAATAAATACAACACTACTGGTGATGGCAATAGCTTTAATGGGTATACCTACAGACAAGCAATTATTTATAACCCAACAGCACCGACCAAAGACGAGAATGGTAATTGGTTTGAACAGCCTTCAATTTTCAACTACGAAAACCCACTGGCTAGAATCAACGAGTCTGATGGTGAAAACAAATCACAAAATACCAGATTTAGTGCGACACTAACCTACAAACCTGTAACTGGTTTAAATTTAAAAGCATTGGTTTCTACCAACAGATATAACGAAAGTAGAGGTTATTCAGAAACTAAAAATCATATCTCAAACTTGAGAGATGGTAGAAACGGTTATGCTTCTGTAGGAGCTGTAGAGTCAATTGATAATTTGATGGAATTAACAGCAGATTACTCTACAAGTTTGGGTGATCATAATTTCACACTCTTAGGTGGTTACAGTTATCAAGATAACGACCGCACTGAAAACTGGATGCAAAATATGGATTTCCCAACTGATGTTTTCTCATACCATAACATCGCTTTGGGTAAAGCATTAAAAGATGGAAATCCGGCAGTAAATATTTATAGTGGCAGATCAAAAACCAATTTGATAAGCTTCTTTGGCAGAGCTACATATAGCTTTAAAGATAAGTATCTGTTAATGGCAAGTATGCGACATGAAGCAGCAAGTCAGTTATATGGAACAGCACAACCTTGGGGTACTTTCCCGGCAGTTTCTGTAGGTTGGAAATTATCTAGCGAGCCCTTTATGGAAAACATCTCATTCTTAGATAATTTGAAAATTAGAGCGGGTTATGGTGTTACAGGAACGCAACCTTCTAATTTATTCCTTGGTGTTGCTTTGCTTAACTACGGAGACTTTTACTATTACAATGGCGAATGGATAAGAACTTTGGTTCCTTCTCAAAACCCAAATCCTGATTTACGTTGGGAAGAAAAACACGAAACCAACTTTGGTGTAGACTTCGGTTTGTTTAACAGTAGAGTAACTGGTAACATCGATTATTATGTTAGAAAAATTGATGGTTTATTGTATGATTACACTGTGCCAAGTCCTCCGAACTTATATACAAGTACGAGAGCCAATGTGGGTAAAATGGAGAACAAAGGTTTAGAAATATTGCTAAACATCACGCCAATTAAAACCAACGATTTTGAATGGCAAACCAGTTTTAACTTCTCTACCAACTCAAACAAATTGGTAAGTTTATCTAACGATATCTATCAAACAACCAACAACTATTTTACCACAGGTGGTACTGGTGAACCTATCCAAACATTTACGCACATAGTAAACATTGGCGATAACATCGGTGACTTCTACGGATTTAAAGTGGTGGATATTGATGAAAATGGTTACTGGATATACGAAGGTGCAGAAGGTGAAAATGTAAGCTACGATGAATACAGCCATTCATTCGAAGATAAAAAAGTATTGGGCAACGGTTTGCCAAATTACTATGCTGGTTGGAACAACACTTTCAGATATAAAAACTGGGATTTATTCATCACCATGCGTGGTGCTTTTGATTACCAGATATTGAACTTCCAGCGCATGTATTTCGAGAACCCAACATTGCCACAATATAACCAGTTGAAAACGGCTGATGATCTGGTTTATGGAAAAGCAGTGCTTGCAGCACCTCTAGAATTTAACAGCTACTATGTAGAAGATGGTGATTTCTGGAAAATCGATAACATCACTTTAGGCTATACTTTCAATAC
>PBYL01000244.1 GCA_002729595.1 Thalassovita sp.
ATATTCATTAATACTGAACCTTTGTATTGGCTGCTAACATCACCTGCAATAAAGTTGGCTAGCGTCATCGCTTGTTCTTCTGCCGCAGAGGTAATTCCGAAAAGTTGATTGTTAAATTCGGCAATCTCTCCGATCGCAAATACATCTGGTGAAGAGGTTTGTAAATGTTGGTTTACTTTAATTCCTCTACCACAATGTAATCCACCTTCTTTAGCCATTTCTATATTTGGTCTGGTACCAATGGCGTAAACAATCGCATTACTAGTTATACTCTTACCACTCTTAAGTGTAATGTTAAGTTCGCCTGTGTCTTCATCGTCAAACACAGTACTTACTTCATTATCGAAGTAGATTTGTATGCCTCTTTCTTGTACATCTAGCGCCAGTAACTTACTAGAAGTTACATCTAATTGTCTTTCCATTAATCTGGAAGAGCGCTGTACAATGGTAACCTTTACATTTTTATGTCTGAGTGCAGCAGCCATTTCTAATCCGAGAAGACCACCACCAACAATAACTACGTGTTGCTCTTCCGCAGTAATGTTGGTGTTGTCCAAATAATTTTTGAATCTGTCTGCATCAATTTTACTTCTAATAGTAAATCTGCCTGGTAAATCTAGTTGTGCTTCTTTTGGCACAAAAGGTCTGCTACCAGTAGCCAGAATCAATTTGTCATAAGTGTGTACACTGCCCAAGCTATCGATTACTATTTTTTGCTGAATATCAATTTTCTCGATGTATACACCTGGGTATAGTTCGATATTCAGTTTTTTAAGTTCGTGTTCTTTGATCTTTTGTAACTGCTCCCAGCTCAATTCTTCAGTTACATACTCGGGTAATAAAACCCTGTTGTAGAATGGATGAATTTCTTTAGAGAATACAAGAATATCATCATTTTCATTATGTTCTCGGTAATTTTGGATAAAGCGAAAGGCAGCTGCACCAGCACCTGCAACTATAATTTTTTCGTAAGGTTTTTTATATTTTAATACTGAAACCGCAGTAAACTTAAAATCTGGCTCTTTCGATTTTGGATCAATAACAGAGTAAGTAAGGTTATTAGCTCTATTAAAATCACTTTGAAGCTGTTTACCCCAGTGCATTGGAAGAAATACAACACCTTCGCGCACATTATTAGTTACTTTTGCACGAACTCTTACTACACCATTTCTGCTTTTTACTACGGTAACATCTCCATCTTTAATCTTCGCTAGGTTCGCATAAGTTGGATTAATCTCCAAAACTGGTTGAGAGTAATGCGTTTTTAAGCGGGCTACTTTTCCAGTTTTAGTCATGGTATGCCACTGATCTCTTACTCTACCTGTAGTAAGTATCAATGGGAATCTAGAATCTGTTTTGGTAGACAGGTTTTCTAATGTATCTGGAACATTAAATATGGCTTTTTGAGATGGTGTATAGAATTTTTTATCTTCAAAAAGTCTCTTTGTTCCATCGTGTCTAAACTCAGGTACAGGCCATTGGAAGGTGCCTTCGTTTTTTAATCTATCGTAGTTTAAATAAGAAATATCAATGGTAGTGCCCTTAGTCATGGCACAGTATTCTTGATAAATCTCTTCTGTATTGCTATAGTTAAAGCCTTTATAGCCCATTCTTTGAGCAAAATCGCAAAGAATTTCTACATCTGGTCTGGCTTCGCCCGGTGCATTTAGTGCCTTTGGAAGGTAGGAGATTCTTCTCTCTGAATTCGTCATCGTCCCTTCTTTCTCCAACCAACCAGCGGCAGGTAAAACAAGGTCTGCAAAATCTACTGTATCAGATTTATGAGAAATATCTTGAACTACTACAAATCGAGCGTTCTTTAATGCTTTTTCTACTCTGTTTAAGTTTGGCAAACTCACCAATGGATTTGTACAGATAATCCAAATGGCTTTTAATTTACCTGCTTCCAAAGCGTCTACCATTTCTGTAGCGGTGTATCCGGGTTTTGGAGAAATTTCGTCTACGCCCCAGAACTCTGCTACTTCTTTACGGTGTTCGCTGTTCATTAAATCCTTATGTACCGCCAATAGGTTAGCCATGCCCCCAACTTCTCTGCCACCCATCGCGTTGGGCTGCCCAGTTAAAGAAAATGGGCCTGAACCTGGCTTACCTATTTGTCCGGTAATAAGAGATAAGTTTAGTAATGCAAAGTTTTTGTTGGTACCCACCACACTTTGGTTGAGTCCCATAGCCCACATAGAAATGAACCCTTTGGCATTGCCGATCATCTCGGCTGCCTTTTTTATGTCGTCTTCAGAAACACCACAGATTTTTGCTGCTTTTCTTAGAGAAGTAGCATTCACCTGATCTTTATATCTTGTAAACCCTTCGGTATGGTTGTTTATAAATTCCGGATCGATTAAACCGCGATCCATTAGTCTTTTCCCAATGGCATTGTACAGTACGATGTCTGTGCCTGGGATAATTTGTAGATGTAAATCGGCAAACCTAGCAGAATCTGTTTTGCGAGGATCAACCACAATTATTTTTACATCTGGATTTTTCTCTTTGTGTTTTTCAATTCTTCTGAAAAGTATTGGATGGCACCAAGCTGGATTTGCTCCAGTAATAAAAAAACAATCAGCTAATTCGATGTCTGCATAAGAGATAGGCACAGAGTCTTCGCCAAAAGTTTTTTTATAACCAACTACAGCAGAGCTCATGCAAAGTCTCGAGTTGGTATCTATATTATTTGTGCCAATAAATCCTTTTGTAAGCTTGTTGGCAATGTAGTATTCTTCTGTTAAGCACTGACCAGAAACATAAAAGCCAACACTATCTGGTCCGTATTTTTTAATGATAGATTTGAAAACATTTGCAGCGCGATCTAAAGCTGTATCCCAACTTACTTTTTCACGAGGATGAGATTTGCTCCATCTCATTTCCGGATAAAGTATCCTGTCTGATGTGTCGTTAGCAACATAATGTAAATTCATCCCTTTTGAGCATAACATACCCATATTCACCGGATGATCTTTGTCGCCTTCTACGTAAACTCTGTTATTGTTATCTTTTTTTACAACAATACCACAGCCAACACCACAATAAGAACAGGTAGTTTTAATTTCTTTATTTCGCATGGTCTGCACTGGTTTAATAATTTACAAAAAAGTAAAATGGCTGATAGGTATGTTGTTTACTAGCTTCTTAGAAAGTGCAAGAGATACTTATTTTTTATCTAAATATCTCTGCACAATATCTAAGTATAAATTTGATCATAATTCTTTACACTTGCAATTAACTTCTTACTGGTACAAGTGCTGGCTCTGCAGTTTCTGCTAATTCTAACTCTGCTACTTTTTCGTCTTCTGCTGAGAATTTGATAGCTAATGCTGCCAAGCCACAGATTACTACTGCACCACCTATTAGTAAGTATCCGCTAGATACTGCTGCTGAAGCTGCTGCTGCTTGTGCTGCTTTTACTGCTTCTTCTCCTAAACCTTGGTTTAATGCGATTGCTGATTTCTCTGCACCTGCAGACATTGACTTAAGTAATAATGCTGCAAAGAATGCACCTGCGTTACCACCAGCTCCTACTACACCAGAAACAGCTCCGATCGCTTTTTTGTTAATAAAAGGAACTACTGAGAATGTTGCACCTTCTGCCATTTGTACTGTTAAGCTGAAAGCTACAAGGAAAAGAATACCTACTACAAGACCAGTTAAAGAAGAGAAGATCGCTAACATAATACCTTCTGCTGTAAGAATACCAGCTAAGAATAATACTCTACCACCAAGACCTTTCATTTTACCGAATTTATCGCCGAAGAAACCACCAAGTGTACGAGCGAAGATGTTCATTAAGGCAAAAGAGAGTACGATATTACCAGCAGTGATTCTTTCTAGTTGGAAAGTGTTTTGTAAGTAGTCGTCCATAGTGCCGTATACTGTAAGCTCAATTCCGAAACATGCTGCGTATACGATGAAAAGTATCCAAACTCTGTAATCTTTAATTGCTTCAAAAAAGCCTACTTCATCTTTCTTTTTAATTCCAGTGAACTCACCAGCTTCTTTTAATTCTTTAAAGTTACCTTGAGGAGTGTCTTTAGTGAAGAAGTAATATACTATACCCATTAAGAAACATACAGTACCTGCAATTATCATAGAATATCTCCAAGCATCAGTTTCTGCGATACCAAAGCTAATTACGACAGCAGCGATAAGCGGCATACCTAAACGGTTAGCACCACCACCTAAGTTACCCCAACCAGCTGAAGTAGCGTTGGCAGTTCCAACTACGTTAGAAGCAAACATTAAAGATGTATGTACTTGAGTAATTACAAACGAAGCTCCAATAAACCCTATGAAAAATCTGCAAATTAAGAATTGGGTAGGGGTTTGAGCTAAACCACAAAGAATTACAGGAATCGCACCTAATAATAATAACCAGGTGTAGCTTAAACGAGGTCCAATTTTGTCACAAAGTTTACCGATAGCGAGACGTGCGAATACAGTTCCTGTTACGGCTAAAATTACGGAGTTCCATTTTTGATCCGGAGTTAAACCTAAATCCCTAACAACATCCGGCATAAAGGGTACAATGCCAAACCAGGCAAAAAAGCACATGAAGAATGCTACCGAAGTAATCCAAAAAGTACGCATAGGGACACTGTTGAAATCCCTTAGATTGATCTTTGTCGCTTTGCTTGCAATTAAATTATTCATAATTAGAGGCTTTATTAAGTATAAGTATTTAACTAAGTATAAAAGTAAGTATTCATTTTGATAAAAACTAAGTATTTCTAAATTTTTTATAAAATTTTACTTAAAAAAGTGAAAATAATTGCTCGAACTACTTAAAAAGCACTTAAAATGGGTTTCTAGCTCTAAAAAATGGCTTACTGAAGCTAATTAGAAATAGCTAATACGTGTTTTAGAGATTAGATATTACTGTAAATAAGGGAGGGATAGATACAAAACTACGTAGAAACTTACTATGTATAGTATTGAGGAAAATAAAAAGCCACTTATAAGTATAAGTGGCTTCGAGAAATTCTTATTATATATAATATACGTAGGTTACACCAATTCTAACTCTTCAACTTTACTAACTAGTTCTGTAAAGTTTTTTACATCGAGTTTTTTCATGAGGTTAAAGCGGTGAACTTCTGCAGTTCGCTTACTTATATTCAAATCGTCTCCAATTTCTTTATTGCTCTTACCTTCGAGTACTAAATCGAGAATTTGTTTTTCTCTGCGGGTAAGATTGAATTGTACCGTTGGCGATGGTTTTTTACTTGTATCTTGAGTTGGAGTAGATATATTACCATTTACAAAGTTTTTAATAAGTATAGAAGAAATATCTCCAGTAAAATACTTACCACCAGTAGCAACTGTATTTAACGCTTTAAGAAACTCTGCTTTACTCGATCCTTTAAGTAGGTATCCATCAGCTCCTGCTTGAATAGACTGCACTACGTATTCTTCGGAATCGTGCATAGAGAGTACTAATGTTCTTACTGCAGGATACTTTTCTGTAACCTGTCTTACTGCCTCAATGCCATTGAGCTCAGGCATTCGTATGTCTATAATAAGAACATCAGGTTGTTTTTTTGCAATGCTTTCCAAAGCTTCTTGGCCATTGGAAGCTTCATCAATCACTTTAATTCCATTTTCACTGCTTAATAGAGATTTAATACCATCTCTTACCAATTCATGGTCGTCAGCAAGTATAATATTGATCGTGTCCATTGGTACTTACTTGTTTATTTTCTAAGTACAAATTTACGAATTATTACGTATTTTTTCATATTCTTGAATTGGAATATTTAATGTTATTCGAGTACCTTTTTCAGGAATTGAGTTTAAAAAGAATCGCCCATTTATATATTTAATCCTTTCTTTCATAAAGGTTAGGCCCATTCCACCATCGCCATTTTTCACTTTTTTTACCTTCTCAGGATCGAAACCCTTTCCATTATCATCAATAGTAACACTAAGTATTTGTTTACTATGCGAAACAGTTACGATAATGTGAGAAGATTGCGCATACTTAATCGCATTGTTAATTGCTTCTTGCGTAATGCGATAAATGTTTATCTCTGTAAGAGAGTCTAACCTTTGGTTAAAATCAGTTTTGTTGTACAATACAATATCCTTATTAGTCAACCTACTTAACTCATGGGTGAGCTTTGCTAATGCTGGCGTAATTCCATGATCTGTTAACTCAGGAGGAGTGAGGTTGAATGTGGCAGTTCTTACGCCTTTAATAATATTTGCCGATAGCTTTTTAAGGTTTTCGATTTTTTCTGAAGCTTTTTCCAAATCATTGAGGTTCAAACTTTCTAGTTCGAATTTTAAACCAGTAAGCATCTGGCCTATACCATCGTGTATGTCTTTGGCAATTCTGTTTTGCTCATTCTCTTGGTTTTCTATAATCTTAGAAGAGATAATACTTTGTTGATTCATCTTCTCTTCGAAGCTTTCTTGTGTAAGTCGATCTATTTCGAGTTGGGCATTTTTTCTATCTGTAATATCCATACAGATAATAATTAGCTCTGGTTTATCTTCCTCAGTAGTAAAAGGGATAATCGACATTTCTAGCCAGATAGCTACTTTATCTTTAGTAGTTGCTTTTACTTCTCCTTGCCAACCAATCTTTTTGTATTTGCCGATAATCTCTTCTATGGCAGTTTGCTCTTTTCTATAGATAGATAAAATCTCAGAAAACTTATGGATTGCATCTAACTTGCGCACCTTAAATAGTCTAGAAAATTTATCGCCTACATATATAATAGAACCATCTGTACTTACCCTAGCAAACAGAAAGGTTTGATCCATTGCTTGGTTTAATGCACGTAGCTGCCTAACAGATTTTTCTTTTGCTTGACTGAGCAGGTCTGCATCGTAGGCCATTTTCTTTGCATTCTTTTCTGCTTCTAACAGATCGTGTATGCTATTCTTTACTGCTCTGGCGGTTGGCCAGAAAATAAACAGAAATTCACCTAAAAGAATAACCAGCGTAACCACCATAATAAGCATTTCTACATTACGCAGTCTGGCTACTTTTTCTTTGGCTTCGGTGTCGTATTGATTCACAATACTATCCATCGTTTCAAGAAAATTGGCTTCGTTTTGCTTAATGGCTTCAATTTCACTTTGCAGCTCAGTAATTTCTACTAGCGGATTGTTTTCCAGTTTACCAATTATCTGCTCAGAGGCATCGAGCATGGTATTAAAGTAAGGAGCGATTTTCTCAAACATACTGGCTACAGTCTCGCTGTTATTGCCAGGGAGTTCGAGTTTATCACTGCCATTTTGTAAAGCTTCGTGAGATGACTGCCACAGTTGCTGGGTTTCGGCTAGCTGCTCTTTAAGATGTTTTCTGATTTGCTCATTCTCAGTTTCGGAGATAAGCAGTGTTAACTTGGTGAGTTTTTGGCTTAACATGCGCTGTCTGCCAGCTACATTAATTACTCTCGAATCACTTTCCTGATCGTTGAGATATTTTCTAATAAGTAGCTGGCTAGTAATAATAGAAAGTGCAATAGCACTTAGCGCGATAATGTAAAGCCTTTTTAATTTGTCGAATGTTCTTTGATCCAGTGAGTTATTTCTCACAGTCATGGCGGTAGTATTAGGCTAGTGCTTGTTTTATTAAAGACAAACTACTCTCAGACAATGGTAATTTTAAAGCCGCCTGATGCCCTTCATCAGACATTTTTCTCCATGTTTTTTGTAGGATGTCTATTACTTTTTCGTCATTGTGTTTTGCCGCAAACTCTTCGAAATAGAAGTGAAGAAAAACTAGACAGATTACATCTTCTAGCGCTTGCGTTTCATCATCTTTTTTCAACATTTTCTTTCTAATAAGGAAAGAAACTCTGTCGATAAATTCTTGATCGTAACCTACAGATTCAAGAATTTCTGATGTGATCTGCGCGTGCATTTTTTTGAGTTCTTCTCTCCATTTTAAGTAACCTACTTTATCCATCGGATAGTCACTTCTTGGAATTTGCCAGCGGCAAATATGCTGCGCTCTTGCTGCTATTTGTAATTCTTCAGAGGCATCGGGCATAAAATCTAGGAGCTTCTGAGACATTCTTTGTGAGTACAAAAGCTCCTTTGGATATTCCTTAGCATCTGCAGTTTCCGTATTCGGATCTGTTGCGTTTTTTTCGTCTATAAGTTTGAGTGCTTCTTCGAAATTTGTCATATACTGTGCTTATTCTGAGAAGCCAATATACACATTTTCGTCTTGAACTTTTACGGGATATACGGCAATTTTTAAATCTTCATCAGAAAGGCTTTGCCCAGTATCGAGAGAAAATGTTTTTTTATGCATCGGACAAGCTACTTTTGCCAATCCGCCTTCGTCTCCGATCATACCTCTAGAAAGCACCATTTCCATTTTATGTGGGCATAAATTCTGGCAAGCATACCACTGACCTTTGCGTGAGAAATTGTAAACAGCAATTTGTTTTGATTTGTATTTAATACATCCACCACCATTTTCAGGGAAATCATTTACACTACCTACTTTAAACCAAACTGCCACTTGGCTTTCTGAAACAGATTTGTATTTATCTAATATTTCTTGCATCTCTTTTAAATTTTAAGGGTTTTAAATTATCTGAAAATGAGTAGTGTTACCATGGTTTAGGCATTTTTTGGTCACGAAGCGGAACGAATACCAAGTTGTCATCAGATTCGTCTGTGTTCACAAAGTGTTTAAATCGCTTCATCATCTCTGGGTCTTCAATAGCCTGTTTCCACTCACATTCGTATTTGTATACAAGTTCTTGCATTTCGTTTTCAAGTTCTTGTGCAATACCAAGTGAGTCTTCTACCACTACTTGTTTTAGATAATCTATACCTCCCTCCAGTTTTTCTAACCAAGTTGAAGTTCTGGTTAAAGGAGCTGCAGTACGTATATAATACATTAAAAATCTATCTAAGTATTTGATGCAGGTTTCGTCGTCGAGTTGCTCGGCAAGTAAAATGGCATGTTTAGGAGTTGCGCCACCATTACCACATACATAGAGGTTCCATCCACCTTCTACAGCAATAATTCCGAAATCTTTGCCTCTTGCTTCTGCACATTCACGGATACATCCAGACACACCACCTTTAAGTTTGTGTGGAGATCTAAGCCCTTTGTATCTCTCTTCTATTTTGATAGCAAAGCTTACACTTTCGTGCATTCCGTAGCGGCACCAAGTTGAACCTACACAGCTTTTTACAGTTCTTAGCGATTTGCCATAAGCATGCCCGCTCTCGAATCCTGCATCAATCAGTTCTTTCCAGATTAGGGGTAATTCGTGTAGTTGAGCACCGAATAAATCGATACGCTGACCACCAGTAATCTTTGTATATAAATCGTATTTTTTAGCAACCGCACCAATGGCAATCAGTTTATCAGGTGTAATTTCTCCACCTGGAATTCTAGGAACTACAGAGTAGGTACCATTACGCTGAATGTTTGCCAAAAAGCGGTCGTTTGAGTCTTGTATAGTTACTTGCTTGTTGGCAGTTTCCATGTAGATACTGGCAAAAACAGAAGCCAGTACTGGTTTACACACTTCGCAACCATCACCTTTACCAAATTTATCAAGCGCCTCGTCGTAAGATGTTACTTTATTGATTTTAACAAGATCGTATAGCTCTTGTCTGCTGTAATGGAAGTGACCACATATGGTTTCTTTCACTTCTTTACCCATTGATTTTAGGGTAGCTTTTACCAAATCAGAAACCATTGGCTTACAACCACCGCAACATGTAGATGCCTTGGTTAGTTTAGATACTTCTCCTAATGAACAGCATTGTCCAGAGCTTACAACACCACAAATGTCTCCTTTAGTTACACTTTCGCAAGAGCAAATTTGAGCAGTATCTGGCAAGTCCATTACACTACCTAATGCGCTGCTTTCTCCACCTCTTGCACCCAGGATCAAATCTTCTGGATTCTCAGGCAGTTTCATCCCATTGATGTAAATCTGGAATAAAGTGTTGTAGTCTGATGAATCTCCAACTAATATGCCTCCAAGTAGCTTTTTGCCGTCTTGAGTCACATTAACTCTTTTGTAAACTCCTTTGTGTTTGTTCTCATAGACAATGGCAGTAACCGATTCATTTTCGATAAACGGATCGCCAAAGCTTGCTACCTCAGTACCAATTAGTTTTAACTGAGTAGACATGTCTATAGAAGGTACCATAAGTTTGGTACCACCGGTAATTTGTTCAACTGCAACATCGGCCATTTCGTAACCCGGTGCCACCAAACCATAAATTCCATTATTATATAGTGCAACTTCACCTATCGCGAAGACAGATTCGTCTGAAGTTCTCATTCTATTATCTACCACAATACCACCTCTCGCGCCAACTTGTAAACCAGCTTTTACTGCAATCTCATCTCTAGGTCTAATTCCGGCAGAAACAATCAACATATCTGTTTCTATGCTTGTTTCGTCAGCAAAGTCCATTCTTTCAATGGCATTTTCTCCTACAATCTCCTTAGTAGCTTTTCCTAATTTAATGCCTATTCCCATGCTTTCAATCTTTCTTTGGAGCATGTCGCTAGCAGCTTGGTCTAACTGCCTTGGCATTAAGCGAGGTGCAAATTCAATTACGTCTGTATCTAGCCCTAACTCTTTTGCTGCATTCGCAGCTTCTAAGCCAAGTAAACCACCACCTAAAACAGCAGCTTTGGTTCTGCCTTGTTGTTTCAGCTCGGCAGCGTAGGCTTTCATGGCATCAAGGTCTTCTATGGTTCTGTATACAAATACACCTGTTTTATCCACACCTTTAATAGGAGGAACAAAAGGGAATGAACCTGTAGCCAAAACAAGATAGTCGTAATCAAAAACCTGATTTCTGTGAGTGAATACCTTTTTATTATGTAGGTCGATGTTAGTGATGTATTCAGAAGTACGTAGTTCTATATCATTTTCATTATACCAGACTAAAGGGGCAAGCAGTAAGTCATCAGCTTCTTTTTCGGCAAAGTATTCACTAAGATGTACTCTGTCATATGCAGGTCTTGGCTCTTCGCCAAAAACAATAATATCAAAGTCGTTTCTGTTAGATTTTGCTACAAATTTTTCACAGAATTTGTAACCGACCATTCCATTACCTACAACTATTATTTTTTTCATGACTACGTATTCTTTATGTTAATTAATTATTCATAGAGTTTTAAAGGATATTATTTATTAAGCACATCATTCTTCGTGCTCAGTGCAATTTTTACCACTTCGTCAATCAAGTTTTGTGGTACATTTAATTCTTGGAGCGTGTCCGTTAAATGCTTTGCAACCGCATAAAAATGTGCTTCTGTAAGAGACATAGAAGCATGAGCATTTCTTAAGGATTTGCCGGTATAGGCAGTTGGGGCACCGAATGCGTAAGCAAGAAAAGCTTTTTGCTTCGCTGCTTGTATATTCATATCAGTGTTTGTGAAAAAATGACTGATACTTTCGTCTTCTAAGACTTTTTTGTAAAAAATATCAACCGCTGCATTCACCGCTGGCATACCTCCAATTCGCTCAAATAAACTTTTAGTTTCTGCTTCCATTTTTTATTGAACTGAAAATGATACTTAGTTTTTGTTTTGCTAGTGTTATGCAGTTGTTTTTGGTTAAGGTTTGTGATTCTTTTACGTATTTATAAAACAAATATACGTAATAAATACTTAATTCAAAGTTATTTTCTAAGTATTTTCTAAATTTTTAGAAAAAAATATAAATAACTTAAGTAGTTATATGGCAATTTTACTGCAATTGGGCGTGTTTTGTGCGTGTGATGGAAGGTTAAGGGAGTACGTACTTAGGAAGTTAAGTATTTTACTTAAGGGTTAAAAATAAATGTAGAAATATTTATAATTGTGTATCAATTAACTGCGCTAGTTAGGTTTAATTAGCTCTTTTTTTGTTACATTTACTATATTCAGTAATGATTCTTTTTATTTAGAATTAAGTGATTTATTAAGGAATTTTGTTAAAAATCCGGCCAAATAGAATAATATTAAGTATTAGGTTATGAAAAACCCGGAATCAGAAATTACAATAGAATCACTTCAGAGAGAACTTGAAGAAGTGAAAAGTGAGCTGAAAGAAAAAGAGAAAGTTTTTGAAACAATTCTGGAATATTCTTTTGCTGGCTATTGGGATTGGTACATTAAAGATAATTATGAGTATTTGAGTCCGACATTTAAAAAGATGTTTGGCTACGAAGATCATGAGTTAGAAAATAGCCCTGATACATGGCAAAAAATAATTCACCCAGATGATTTAGATGGTGTTTTAAAGATTTTTGATGCTCATATTCAGTCGAAAGGAGAGGTGCCTTACGATAATGAAGTTCGATATATGCACAAAGATGGTAGCATTGTTTGGGTATATTGTAGAGGTAAAGTAATTGAGTGGGATAAAGACGATCAACCTATTCGCATGGTAGGTAACCATGTAAACATTACGCATTTAAAAAAGCTGCAAGAAGAACTTGAGTTCTTTAATTATTCTGTTTCTCACGATCTACGTGCTCCTCTACGTAGTATTACGGGCTATGCCGAAATTCTCAAAGAAGATTATTGTGATGATGTGCCTACAGAGGCTAAGAAAATGATAGATAAAATTGAGATTAGCACACACAAAATGTCTAATTTGATTGATGATATTCTAGCATTTTCAAGAGTAAGTAGGCAGCACGATGCTATTAAACTACAGAAAATAGATATGACCCAGCTCTTTAAAGAAGTTTATGAAGAGCTTTCTCAAAATGTAAAAGAAAGAAATATTGTTTTTAAGATTGATCAGTTGGAACCGATAAAAGGTGACAAACCCATGATTGCCCAATTAATCACCAATTTGCTTTCAAATGCCATTAAATATTCAAAAACCACAGAAAAAGCTGAAATATCTGTGAGTGGAGAAGAATTAGAGAATGATTATGTATACACTGTGAAAGACAATGGGATTGGCTTTGACATGAAGTTTTTGAGTAAGATTTTTAAGGCTTTTCAGCGTCTACAAAAAGACAGAGATTATGAAGGAACAGGAGTAGGTTTGGCAATTGCCCTCAAAGTGATTCAACATCATAATGGTAGAATTTGGGCAGATAGCTCTCCGAATGAAGGATCAATTTTTTATTTTACCATAGGTACTTAGTCTAAGTATTTAGCTCCTCAATATTTAATTGAAATTATTTAACTTCCATCAGGAAGACGAACTCTTATTGCATGAAAGAAATAACGCCTTACAACAAACTCGAAACAGCACTTACAGAATTAGATAATGGAGGTAGGTTTTACAACATACTTACCAAGGCAGATGATGGTAACATTACTACTGCGGAATTATCCAAAGCTGCTGGTGCTGCTAGCATGTTTACAGATAAGCAAAAAATGATTATCTACTTAGAAATGTCTTTACTTGATCTTGAACATGCAAATAAGGAAAAGATAATAAGTAGTCTTTCTGATGATTTGCTTAGCTCATATAAAAAATACCAACCTAAGTATTTTAAACCTTCTGATAATATAGATCAATCCGAAATTTCGTCTAGCGCGATTATTACTGGTATTCCTAAATTAATTGAGTCTAAAAGTGAATTTACTGGCTTTATCATGATCCCCATTATGGCAGGCAGTGTCACCACTTTCAGTATGATACCTATTATAGAATTGTATAACATTTATGAACTCCAAGATTTAGAGACAGGCAAAGACATAATAATAGCACATACAAAAGGCGATGGAAAGCTACCTGAAATTCCATTAAAATGTGGAGGAGTGATTAAAGAACTGAAAAAAGATAAAAGCTCCAAACAACCCGCAACCATATTTTTAGAAGGGCTTTATTTTGTGGGGGTGTGATTTGATAATTTTAGAGAAATAATGACCCACGCCACCATATTCAATATCAGCAAAGAACATAAGTACTTAGAGAACTTAAATCCAGCAGGTTTTCTTTCTGAGCGAGATTTGGTTAATTACCATAACTACATAAATCTGGCTGATAAACAAAGGATGTTGGCTTCTAGGGTTTTGTTGGATAAGTTGTTTCAATCAATTTTGAGTAAAAAACTTTCAATTATTGATCTCAAAAAAAATGGAAAAGGCAAACCATTTATTGATGGTTTAGCAGGTCTAAGTATTTCTCATTCTGGTGATTTTGCTGTAGTAAGTATTAGCGAGCATATTGAAGTTGGTATTGATATTCAAAAAGTAGGTAATTTTTCTGAAGAAGATATTCATTCAATTCTGAACCAAGAGGAAAAGTTAGTGTATCAATCCATAGTTGAAGAAGAAAAGCAACAGTGGTTCTATGATTTATGGAGTAAAAAAGAAGCTGCTTTAAAAGCTATAGGAGAGGGGCTTGCCATCGAAATGAAAGAACTGATTTTTTCTAACAATATGTCTCAAGTAAAATATGGAGATCGAACTTGGTATTTTTCAGATACTCCTCAAATAAATAGCTACTCATTACAACTTTGCACATCAGTTAAAAACACTAAAGTGGATTGGTACAATTGGGAGCAAAATACACTGGTGAATCTTTGAGAATTAAAATCACTCAGTTTAACCTTCGAATTCACACTTTCTTAACAGCATTCTTAATTTCCCTGCCTATTTTTAGTGCCAGTATTTAATTAATACATCAAAGGTATTTATCTAATAAAAATATTTTAGTACTATCAATGAAAGCTTTATCCAAAATAGTTGTAATATGCCTGCTAAGTTTAGCAGTAAGTTGCCAAAACCAAATCACACAAGAAAGAGAAATGAGTATAAATAAGAGTATGGTGGTTGCGCATAGAGGTGCTTCACATTATGCACCAGAAAATACAGTTGCCTCTGCAAAACTTGCATGGGAACAAAATGCAGATGCTGTTGAAGTGGATGTGCATTTGTCACTCGATTCACAGATAATAGTAATGCACGATTACAACACAGAAAGAACTTGCGGGGAAAAATTCGTGATTAAAGAAACGGCTACTGATAAATTAAAAACATTAGATGCTGGGAGTTTTAAGGATGAAAAATATGTGGGTGAACCAGTACCGCTTTTAGCCGAAATAATTGAGACGATTCCTGCTGGTAAATTGCTATTTATTGAAATAAAAAGCGAAAAAAATATAGTGCCGATATTAAAAGAACAGTTTGGGAATGACCCAAAGAAAGACCAGTTTGTGTTTATTGCTTTTGATTACGAAACCATAGTTGATACTAAAAAAGCATTTCCAGAAAACAAGGCTTATTGGTTAAGCAGTAAGTTTAAAGAAGATGCCAATACTATTATGCAAAGAGTAAAAGATGATGGTTTAGATGGTGTGGATTTAAGTCAGTCGATTGTTACACCAGAAATTATGCAAATAGCTGAAAGTAAAGGACTTGAAGTACATTGCTGGACTGTAAACAGCATGAAAAAAGCAAAAGAACTTAATGAGTTAGGTGTACAGGGAATCACCACAAACAAACCAGATTCTGTGTTAGCAGTATTAAATTAATGATTTTGTAAGGATTTAATAAATGAAAAGGATTGTCACCCAGACAATCCTTTTTTTATACCTTTTAAAAAGCAAAAACGGATTCTCAAACGATCATTTATCCATTTTTAAAAGAATCAAAGCATCACTATCAATTATTAGTTATTTTTAGTGCAATGTTTTACAAGCAATTCTAAGAATCCAATGCGCCATTTAAATTCTAAAAAGCCCAGTTACAATTTTATTTTTGCTCTACTTTCTGCTATCGTTTTGTGTAGCTGTGGACATAAACAAAAGTATGAGTCTGTTGAAGATGAGATAAGTGCCATTGAAAATAGCTTAACGAATCCGGTAATTGTGAAAGGAGAAAACCCGGAGTTGTTTTCTATTGAAGATCGCATGAAGCTTCATAATATACCCGGTGTGAGTATAGCAGTAGTGAAAGATGGAAAATTACATTGGACTAAAGCTTATGGAATTGCCAATACAGAAACAGATACTTTCGTGGATTCTGCTACATTGTTTCAGGCAGGTTCAATTAGCAAACCAATAGCGGCATTAGGTGCACTTAAATTGGTGCAAGAAGGAAAAGTTGATTTAGATACTGATGTAAATAATTACTTAAAAAACTGGAAGGTTGAAGAAAACCAGTTTACTGAAAAAGAGAAGGTAACTCTAAGACGATTGTTGACACATACAGCCGGAATGACAGTTCACGGTTTTCCCGGTTACAAGCCAGCTGATAAATTTCCATCAGTTATAAAGGTGTTAGAAGGAAAGGGTAATACACCAAAAATATTTGTAGATACCATTCCGGGTTCAATTTGGAGGTATTCTGGTGGTGGCTATACGGTAATGGAAAAAGTGGTAGAAGATGTGAGTGGCCAACCTTTAGAGACTTATTTGAAAGAGAATATTCTAATGCCTTTAGGTATGACGAATAGTACTTACAGCCAGCCATTGCCAGAGAAATTGCACCAACAAGCAAGTGCTGCTTACGATAGAGGAGGGAATTTAATAGAAGGTTTATGGCATAATTATCCTGAGCAGGCAGCGGCAGGTTTGTGGACAACTCCAACAGATTTGTCTAAATACTGTATGGAAATTCAAAGAATTGAAGCAGGCAAACCAAATGGCATTCTCTCTAAACAAACAGTAGATAAAATGCTAACCAAACATGAAAATAACTGGGGTTTGGGACCATCTTTAGCTGATGATGGTAGTTCGCTCAGGTTTCAACATGGAGGAAAAAATGCAGGATTCACAAATAACATGATCGCTTTTGCTTATAAAGGCAATGCAGTAATTGTAATGACTAATGCAGATAATGGTGGCAAGTTGATGAATGAGATTATCACTTCTATTTCGGAACATTACGATTGGGATATAGCCAAGCAGAGAACGGTTGAAACAGTATCATTAAATGCTGAGGAACTCAACAAATTTAATGGAAGATATAAGTATTTGGGCAAAACTCGAGATGGCTCAGATCATATAGTTAAGCTTGTGACTAAAGAAGGAAAGCTTTTAATTGTTGATGAAAAGAATGCGGAAGAAGATTTAATTACTCCCATGAGTGAAACTTCTTTTATTGATTTGTCTGACGGTGACCAAGTGGTTTTTACTGAAAAGTCGGATACCCTAGAATTTACTTTTAATAATTATTATTCATATAGACGGATTGAGTAAGATCAGTGTGTTTTAATCAAATAGTACAAAACCGGCGAAAGGGAATACTTTTTTTAACAGACTCTAAATACTATCACTTTCCCGACATTATTGAACTCAAACTAAGTAATTCCGTAAGTTTATCACATTGGCTAGTGGAGTAGTTAGCCATATGTATACATATTTTTTAAACTAGTAATGGACTTATCAAAGCTGAATAAAAAGTTTCCAAATAAACGGGCTATAATAACAGGAGCAAATAGTGGTGTAGGTTTCGAAATACTTCAAATACTTTCTCTAAACGATTGGCAAATTCTCGCAATCGATCTTAATATAAGCAATCTCGAAAAAATCAATAATGATAAAATTCAATTCCAAAAGGTGGATATCACTCATAGAGATTTGTTTAAAAAAGCCATTTCTGATTTTTGCAACATCAACAAAGGTCTTGACATAATTTTTAATAATGCAGGTGTAGGGGAAGGAGTGAGGTTTAAAGATTATCCTTTAGAAGATTGGGATTGGATAATTGATATTAATCTTAAATCTGTTATTGCGGGTTGTTATTATGCTTTTGATGAGATGCAGAAACAAAACAAGGGACTAATTGTGAATATGGCAAGCGCAGCAGGTTACGCTAATTTGCCTAATATGAGCCCGTATAATGTTACGAAATCGGGAGTAATTTCTCTTTCAGAGACTTTGGCGCATGAGTTTAGCTCTTATGGAATACAAGTAATGTGCGTGACACCTACCTTTTTTCAATCCAATATATTGGCTCAAAGTAGAGGGACTTCAGATGTACTTGCTTCAGCCACCAGAGTTGTAAAAAAATCTAAATTAGATAGTAAAGATGCCGCTAGAATTATTGTTTCACAGCTTCATAAAAATAAGGAGACTTTAAAATTTCCTTTTTCGGCAAAAGCAATTTATTTGGTTAAGAAGTTTTTCCCTAAACTATATGTATGGGCTGTAAGAAAGTATCTAGTAAAGTAAGGGTTAAATTATATCCTGAGAAAAAAGGAATCTAAGTTTTCCAAATATGGAAAAAATTGGTGATTAAGATAATTACATGAAACTAGATAAGCTTGAAAAATATAAGTAGCTAAAAGGTTTTATAACACTCTGCAAACTGCATTGCCTAACAGACTGCCAGAGGTTTATTTTGTTTTTGAAATTAAGCATATTTCAGTGCTTAAATAGACTGATTTTAGATTATTAGAGTTTAAAATTTTTCTGAGTCAATTTCTTGCGAAATTATTTTTTGTAGCTTATTTTCAAGCTGTATTCAATCCAAATACTAGCTGCACTTTAATTTTTTATAACCCAACTATCTTTCTGCTTCTCTTGTAGAACAAGAACTACGTTGCTATGCTTTTTTAACTCAAAAAATAATTGAAATGAGTTAACAAGGATTTGCTGTGTCTTATTTTTTAGCATGAGAGCTATACTTCAAGGAAGCGTCTATTTTTTTTAGTTCAATTATTTAAATTTCTCATTATGATTAAAACGTTTACAAGCATTTTAACAAAGTTTTTACTGTTATCTGCTTTTCTATGGACTAGTAATAATCTATTCGCTCAAAACGAATATTCTTTGCCCGGTTCAGTTAGCCAATTGACAATCTCTGAAGATGGAAAACTGATGTGCAACATGCACACGCACGATGATGTATCGCTAGAACATCACAACTCTGTTAGTGATATTACGCTAAGCTCTAACAAAGCTTCTTTTAAAATATCAAGTGATCAAAACAAAAAGAAAGGAAGTGGTACTGGAGCTACCATCTATGTAGATTACTACAACTTTGATCCTACTTTTAGCTATGATCAATTTTTAGAAGCAGCTATAGCATTCCAATCTGCTGTAGACACGTGGGCTACACTTATTGATTCTGATGTTCCCATTTATGTAGCCGCAGCATTTCAACCACTTGGTACTGGTATACTTGGTTCAGCAGGTTCTACCTATATAATTTCAAACACTCCTGGTCTCGAAAGAGATTCTTGGTATGGCAATGCATTGGCCGATAAACTAGCGGGTGAAGATTTAATACCAGGTGCTTATGATATTGTAGCAAGATTTAGTACTGTCTTTCCTAATTGGTATTTTGGTACAGATGGATTAACTCCTGCTACTGATTATGATTTTAGAAGTGTAGTTCTACATGAGATAGGTCACGGTTTAGGATTTTTTGGATCTATGACTGTAAGTAATACAACAGGTATCGGCTCTTACGGATTTGGTATTCCTGATCCTGTTTTACCTGCTATTTACGACAGGTTAATGTATTCTCCAGAGAATAAATCTATCTTAAAAGACAGCCGTTATCCAAATTATTCAACTGAGTTGGGAGATATGCTTATGAGTGGCTCTTTAAATGCAAAAGGTCCTAGAATTAAAAAAGCGACCAATGGTAAAGGTGCAGAGATTTTTACCATCTTAGATTCTGAAGTTTTTGGTGATATTCCTGGCTATACAGATATGTGGTTATCTGGTTCTAGTTACTCTCACCTAGATTATTTAACCTATGGCGGTACAGCCAATGGCTTAATGGTGCCATTCCTTTCTAGAGGAGTTTCTTTCCCTGATCCGGGAGAGGTTACGCTTGCAATTTTCGATGATCTTGGATGGAACGGGCAAGTTAATAGAGTTTATAATGATAATGCAAGAGTTGCTGCTAGCGAACTGGATTTAGAGGTAACTACAACTGCGTTTGGTGTGTATCCAAACCCAATGAATAACAGTTTCTCATTGAGTTTAGGAGAGAAAGAATCTGCATTAGTAAATGCGAGTTTGGTAGATGCTCTTGGTCGCCAAATGCCATTAGATATTTCTAACCAACAAGGAGCAGAAGTTCAATTTGATCTTTCACAAAAACAGCTAAAAGCAGGTGTTTATATATTGAGACTTCATTTTGAGAATCAAGAGATTTCGAATATCAGATTACTTAAGAATTAATAAAAAAAACCTCATAGCGAAAGCTATGAGGTTTTTTTTATTAGATATTTGAAGTCTTAAGAAATATAACCGGTTTAAAGGCCATTGGTAATACTTATGAGATAGTCTTGACATAAACTACTATTAACTTGAGTTGGTAAATAAACTCTTATATAATAAATAGCACTATCATCACCTAAACCACCATCGTCACTGAAGTATGATACACTTGAGGCAATTTTGTTAGTACAAGAGTTTTTATAAATATCCATTCTGTAGTTAATATTATCTATTTGAATTTTGACATTGAACCTGTCAATAAACTGAGTTTCATCAATTGCTTGGAAAGTATACCAATCTTCTTCAGCTAAATCAGTGATTATAGTTGTTCGCTTAGTTGTTATTGTTCCAGATTGAAATTTTGAAGAACCAGTATCTGACAGAGAGCCTAGATATTTAGCTTGTGCACAATCATCATTACCATCATTTTCATAACAAATATCGTCTATAAAACCATCACAATTGTCATCAATACCGTTTAAAATTTCACCTCGATTATGGCTAATGGAGGCATTCAAAGGCTCGCAATCTGTGTTGTCAGGATCGCCATCATTATCATCATCACTATCGCACAAATCACCAATGCCATCGCCATCAAAGTCTGCTTGGTTTAGGTTTGCCGCTAAAGGACAATTATCAAGGTAATCTGCAATGCCATCTCCATCAGTATCTAATTCATCAGTTTGACCATCGCAATTATTATCAATTCCATCTGCGACATCGGTAGCACCAGGATTAATAGAAGCATTCGCATCATCACAGTCACCTGTTTGAGAAACAAAACCTTGAGGCGCGGCTACATCTGCGGGTACCCATACTGGCCGAGTTGGATCTCCGTAAGTATCTAAATCTGCATCATAGTAATAGTAAGCACCGCCACTCGTAGATGAGGTAGGAAGTATTACCTCATTCCCATCACTTATACTTAATTTATTGCCATTTAAATTTAGAGTTTGCAGCTCGTTTTGGGGGTCGGCATCTGCATCTTCGTTGCCATCGAGAATTGAGGCTAAGTCGATAGTGGTTCCATTAGAGATGGACAGCATGGTTCCTTCTAAGCTAATATCTTGAAGTTCGTTAGTAGCATCATTATCTGTAACTAAGTTTAGCAAACCACTTAAATCTATATATGTTGTTGTGCCTGCTTCTAATATTTCTAGCACAGAACCATTTAAAACAGCATTAGTAATTAATTCATTTTCGGGGTCAGCATCGTCGTCGTTAGTATTGCTAATCGTACCCGCATAAAGCGCATAAGGTACAGATAAGAGTTCTATCGAACCTACAAACTGATAATTGCTTCCTCCATCTGGATCAATTTCTATCTTTAAAAATTTAGATGTATTACCCCAATCTATATCTTCGAATAAGCCGATACCATTGTTGCCTTTTCCTACTTTAATGGAG
>PBYL01000245.1 GCA_002729595.1 Thalassovita sp.
TCTAGCTGGTTCATTAATCTCAATCCTAAATCATCAAAGAAAAAATCTCTACAGGTTATTAAAATCTTTGCTTTTAATAACTGCTCATGATATTCATTAGTCACTAGAATGATGTTGGTCGGTACTATTTTATCTGGGAACTTTTCTGGAATTTCTTTTACAAAAGCTTTATACTTATTTAATGCCTCTTCTAAAATGTTTAGTTTTTCCGACATATTTTGTTTGCCAGATTCTGTCAAAATCTTCTTTTCGAATAAAGCATTAATATATTTTTCCATCGAGTTACCGTAGTTCTAACAATTTATTTTACTTCATTTTTTGCTTTAGTTTATTATTAAGTACTGATAATTTATTGATATACTTATCGGCATATTTTTTTATTTCTTCCATCTGATAATTGCTTTTCTTTTTATCAAACTCAAGATTATTAATTCTAAATTCTTCGTAATCGTTTAAATTATTTTTTGCATCATTAAATAGAAAAGCCTGATCGTCAAGTATTTCGAACATTGTCTGGTTGAAGTTGATATCTTCTTGTTTTAAATCGAGATTCATTTTGCTCATTTCCAGCTTAACTTGATCTATAGATTTTAGCAATTCAATACAGCTGTTATATTCATCCGAATCACAATCGTTTCCACCAGAATATGTACAAATTTGCTTGATGTACTTCTGTTTTTGTATCACATTTTTATTGAGTACAGATTGTATTTTGGTGATGTTATTCGAGTTGATCGAAATATCCCTTCTGTTTTGAATTATTGCTTTATTCAGGCTGTCAATTTCAGTTCCACAGGTATCGATAAATGCACTTAATTTTTTAAGAGGCATTAAGGGCGCTTTATCTACTGTGTATTTATTAAATTCTAATAAGAGATCATTTAAAAGCAGATTTTTACCTTTTAATGCTTCAAATAGCTGTGCTTTTTCCATTAAACTAGCCTCAAGATTTGAGTTGGTTTTATACAAAGAATCTTTTAGCTGAAATAATTCTTTATTGGTTTTTGCCAGTTCTAATTTATTCTCTTTGAGTAAATCTGCTCTTTCGTTTTTGGAAGAAGCTTTTACATTTAATGATTGATAGGTTTTTGAGTTGATTTTGCTTTGTAGGTCAGCCAAGCTATTGGTGGATTGCTGAATTTCTTTTTTTCCTGCGGCTAAAACTTTCTGTGTTGTACTGAGATGTTGAGATGTAATTTTCGATCGGATGGATTGTATATTCCTAATATTCTTATTGATGCTACTTTTGAAATTGCTAATAGTTTTTAAAGTCTCAGTGTTGATAGTTTGCTGGTGTTTCTTAGCATTTAGTTCAGCTTTTTTTAAGGTTTGAATAACTGAATTATTCCTTTGAATATAGATTTTTGGATCTGTATGTCCAGCATACATAGCTTGACTTTTTTCAGCATAATAATGGGCAAGCAAAGCAAAATTTTTAGGATAAAAAGCATTACTTTTTATTGCCGTTTTTTCCAAGTAAGGCAAATCGGAAAGATGCTCATAAACATTTAACAATCGTGTGTAGTCTTGCGCATCTGCTAGCTTTGGGTCGCAATTATCCATTGAATAATCGTAACCTTGCCAGTCGAGACTCTGGAAACTATCCATCGAAACCGGAAATTGAACAAGTTGCCAAGCTGGGTCTACTGGTAAGTTGGTGGATATATATTTTTCTGGTGAGATACAAAAGAAATCAGTATCTGGTTTTCGTTTAAAAATCAGTTTATACTGTTGCGATTTCGAACTAAATATTTTTGCAAGAAAATTTTTATCTTTTCTAAAAATAGATCCGCTACCATTGAAGCTATCTATTAGAAACCAACCTGAATCAATTTTAACACCATTCCAAGTTGCACTTGCTTCTATAATTTGCATTCCTTCATCAAAATTAATGGGTCTATAATAACCAACAATCTCTTTGGGTGGAATTTTAGCATATTGGCAAAGTTGATTGAATATTTCAGCAAACTCACCTGATGTTCCTTATTGTCTTTTTAATATTTGTTTGATGCTATGAGATTTATTTTTAATCCTATTTATCTCTTTGGTATCAATAGCTATATTATAAGTAATCCAAGTATAGATGTTAAAGACCTTTTGCTTTGTATCAGTTTCATTTTCGGTGAGGTACTTGGCTAACTCAATTGCTGATTTTTCGATCGTTTTAGGAGCTTCTTTAGCGTATTCTTTAACTTCAGGAGTTTGTGATAAAACAGCGTTTTGGTTCAGTAAAAAGATTACTAGTAATGAATAAAAGGGTTTCAAAAGATAGTTTGCTTGTAAAAAGGATAGCTTCATTAGTAATGCTGGTTGATATAAAGTTGAGGCAAAAATTGCTATTTGTTCCAAAAAAAGAAAACTGAGATACCTTTTTATTAGCAAAGTACCTCAGTTTTTTCACTTAAGACATTATATAATCTTAGTCAACTATAACTTTCTGAGTAATTTTATTTGTACCAGACTGAATATTTAAAATATACATTCCCTTAGCCCAACTGCTCACATCAATTTGCTCATCAATGTATTCAGTATAAGATTGAGCAAAAATCTCTTTACCCATTAGGTTTACTATCTTTAATTGAGCATTTTCATATTCAGGTATTACATAGTTTAAGTTCAAAATATCTTGAACAGGGTTCGGATAAACTTCTATTGCGGCTGTATTAAAAATATCACTTTCTTCAGTTTGTGCTAAGCTAGCTACTCTTAGGTTTGAATCATCGATAATTGGTTCAACTACAAAGTGGTCAGCAACTGCCCAAGATGAATTTGTCGTAATTGTAGTATTATTTACTTTTGAATACGAATTACTTGATGCTATTAACTCAACATTGTCTAATACATAGTAACCAAAATAAGAGTCGCCAAAACTATTTGGATAATGAACAATGCTACTTGTATCTAGAGTAAATGTGTAAGGAGTTCCATTCACTGTAAAATCATAACTATAACTTGCAGCATTATTTGTATCTCCACTTCTTAAGTAGATTTTTAATTTGTAGTATCCTGTTTCTGGTACATTAAAAGAATTATAAAGTTCATCTCCTTTTGCATATAGAGCTAGTGCTCTACCAGAACTCATATTACCATTTTGAAGAACAGTTTCTGAATATCTACCGCTTTTTACATTGTATCTATAGTAAGTCTCACTTTCATAAGTATATGAAGTGTTACAAGTTGATTCTATTTCATCTAATGAGTTACATCCAGTGCCATTGTTTTCTATATTTTTGTATATCGCTGAACTAACTAATTTAGAAATAGAACAACAATCATTTAAATTTCTATTTCCAAATATTATCAGTCTTTCAATTGATGTAAGCGATTGTAATGATGATATATCATTAAGAACACTATTATTAGTAATATAAAAATATCCTTTACTGGTTGTTAAATTATTTAGACCATCAAATGATTCTAGTTTATAATTATCGCTTATATATATATTTTCAGTAACTTCCTTAATTTTTTCTAATCCTTTAATGCTTTTTAATGAAGTGTTAGCAAATAGTGAAAGTACTTTTAATGTTGTAAAAGAAAAATCAGTCAAATATTCAAGCTGATAATTGTAACCTATAAATAATTCATCAGTTTCCTTAATTTTTGAAAGTGGTGATAAATCTACTATATCAGAATATGTATCCATATCTCCGACATATAAAGTACCTTTAACAATGGTACAGTTACAACTATCTACATCTGCTTGAGTTCGTAAAATGATTGTTCCTTCACATACTACTTCATTTGCAGAAGATACCTCAATGTAATCTACAATACCCCAAGGAATTAGTGCTTTGATAGAGAATGTGTTTAGACCCGCTGAGAAAGCTACATCTTCTATTTCCATCACACCAAATGATGCGTGACCATAAAAATTTGGGTATTCTGTAATAGTGCTTGTATCACCTTTGAGTGAAATGATATTATCATTCAGCTTAAATTCATAACCATTGTTCCAAAAAGCTGTTTTGCTTGCTGAGTTTCCAGATCTTACCTTAATTTTGATATTATACAATCCAGTATCAGGTACATTTAATTGATACTCAACTTCATCTCTTTTGTCATAGAGTGTAATTGCTTTTTCGTTACTAAATATTGAATTTGAGATTACTGATATTGGGTTGTAACCTGGGTCATTTATCCTGTTATATGATTCTTCGGCTTCAAACAAGATAGTTGTGTCACTATTCGTAATAGTCTGCTTTGCTTCTGCATTGAAGATAATGCAAAGTGCAAATAATAAATGATAAAAATGTTTCATAAGCTGTTATAGATGTTAATTGTACTGCTAGTTGTTGATTCATCTAGATTTAGAAGATTCAATTTGGGGTATACTATAATTATAGTATTTGGTTGATGTAATTAATATCTACTATTAGGTATTAATCAATTAGTAATTTTGTTATGCTAATTTGATGTACCTAAAATTAATCAGCAAATTCATTATGCCTTGTTAACAGAACAATAGATTATATCTATTTTTCCTCATTGATGCATATGCAACAGAAAAATAAAGTGACATAAAGACTTATTTCTTACATACTTGATTTTTAGGGGATTAGATGATGTTTAATTAGCTTATTTTTAAAAAAAATTAGAATAAATTCTTTCATTCACTTCCTCCAAAGCCTTTCATTCACTACTTTTTCGAGCACAAGGTCTCGGTAATTTCTGCTGATGGGGATTCGGATATTTTGGTGGTGGTTTTTTAGACTTTCTTGTTGGATAATTGCTTCATTACCTTCAATCGCAGTAATTTTTTCTATGGAAACAATATAAGATTTGTGAGTCCGGATGTACTTTGTTGAGTCTAGATTCTCTTCTAGCGATTTCATGCTAAGTAATGTGAGATACTTCCCTTTGTTGGTGTGAATCATCACATAGTTTTGCATGCCTTGTATATATAAAATATCATCGAAATAGATTTTCTCATATTTGTTCTCACATTTTATAAAGAAGTAATTTTCGCTAGTTTCTAATTGCTTATCGTGTTTGTTTTTGAGTTGATGGTAATCTCTTGCTTTATTAGTTGCTTTGTAAAATCGATCGAAAGTAATCGGCTTGAGTAAATAGTCCATCACATTGAGTTGAAAGCCTTCTAGCGCATAACCCGGAAAAGCGGTGGTAATAATTACCATTGGAAGTTTAGTATTAATCTTCAAAAAATCAATTCCATTCATTTTAGGCATGTGGATATCTAAAAAAATTAAATCAACTTTTGTGGAATCTGATAATGACGATAAAGCAACAGGGTTTTCGAATGTATCAATCAGATTTAAGTAATCGATATCATTTACATATCTGGCAATTCCTTCTCGCGCCAATGGTTCATCATCAATTATTACACAGTTTATCATAGTTTCAAAATCATTTTAAACATCCATGTTTATCAATTTCGTGATTATTATTTTAAGAGTCAAATCGCTTATAAATCCTCCAGTTTATAGTATTTCTTATTATAAATCCATAAGGAGATGATTAGATTTATTGGAATTAACACCCAGATTAACTGGAACATGATCATTACGAAATATAAAAGGAATAGGAAGAAAATTCGGTACAAATACCTTCGCATATCTAGTCTAATTAAGTACAAAATACTCTTAAAAAACATAGCTGTTCCTGCACTAAATAGTATCAAACTGAGGCTTTCGAAAGGATTAAAATTTAGTAGCATCCAAATGTTTTCTGGTAAAGTGAGTAGCAGGTATGCTAGCAAATGATTTAAATAAACCTGATTGCAACTCAAAGGAAAGTTTCGGGAGAAAGCTAGTTGAGTAGTTTCGAAATAGTTTGACTGATAAATAAGCAAAGAATGTGTGAGTACAATACCTAAGCAAATTACGCTAGCAACACGCAGATCATGCTGAATATCTGCTAGTATATAAGTTCCTCCAATAATGATAATGAATGAGAGTATTTTGGTGACTGCGATCGTAACCTGTAGGTTGTTTAGGCAATGGTATAAAAACAAACTAAAGAAGGGTTTCTTCCACTTTTTGGCAATTTTAAGATAAAGTGTTTTTTCATATGGATTTATCAATTTATTGATCGTGTGCATATAAAGTAGCGCACTTATGCATGCCATAAAAAGTGCGAATAATAATATCACAATAGGGATAAGGTAATAACCGAAAGCGATACCTATTAACATCGCAAATATGCCATAGACGATTATTGGAATTGAAATAATTAACTGAACCAGCAACCAACTTTTAAACTGGCTAAATCTATCGATGGAATTACTGCTATAGAATAGAAATTGATTTTCAGGAACTATAATTTGTGATGATACATAACTCCAACTTTTAATTGTAAATACTATCCAAACTGCGAAAACTAATATCACCAACACCGGTGAGCTGATTATTGAAAGAACAAAAGATAAGTTGAAAAGGATGATTACGTCAGGTTCAAAATGAGTTTGGTTAAGTACTTCTATGTAAAAACAATATAAGATGATAGTTACAAATAAGAATAGTAAAAGTCCGGCGTGCACTTTGTAAAATCCTTTTGCAAAAATCTTGATTAAGACCTTAGATAGCGGTGATACTTTAAAAAAATCAATCATTAGTAAGTAAGTTTACAGTCTGATTTTGAACAAGCAGCTCACCTGTTAATGAGATATTTTTAGTTTCTAAGGTCTGATGAGAAGACAAAAAGAAACTAAGTTCTTCTTGCTGTTTTTTATGGGTAATCCACTCGTAAAGAATATCTAAAGAAGCAGCATCGATGGTAATGAGAGGCTCATCTAACAAAATGATAGCTGGCTTACCTAAAAATGCCAGCATCAAAGAGAGTTTTTTTAGCATTCCGCTAGAATATGTTCCCAAAGCATCAGACATGTAAGGGTTCATATCCATGCTTTCTATATAGTACTCACTCTCTTTTACCGAAACATTTTTGGCAGAAGCGAATAACTTCACCATTTCCATACCTGTGAGAAACTCAGGAAAAACTGGTTCAGCTTCGGCAAAATTGACCAACTTACGATAGTTAACAGCTTGCTTTTTTACGCTTATAGAACTGTTGAGTAGAATCTCTCCATCAAAATTGATAATGCCGGCAAGTGTTTTTAAAAGTGTACTTTTTCCAGAGCCATTTGCACCTTTAATCCAGTAAATACCTGTAGATATTTTTAAATGATCGATTTCTAATACTGTGATTGAACCGTAAGTTTTCTTATAATTATTTATCTCTAACATTTGATATAAGTCTATTTCTGCACTTTTAAAAAATATCTACTTCTGTCGCCACATACATTTCGTTGAGTGTCAATACTAAATTTACTTTGAAGACTTCGCTATTGCTTTTTATATCTAAATTGTATTTTTCTGGGTAGATTAAATCGAGTCTTCTTTGCACATTTTTCAATCCAATGCCTTTATCTTTAATTAAATCTGAAGCATTGTTTTCATCATTAAAAACAGAATTAATTACAGAAAAGAACAATTGATTTTGGGTGGATTTAAGTTTTATCTCAATATGGTTATGCATATTATGTTCTTTAGATACATGCTTAAATGCATTTTCAACGAATGTCATTAAAATAAAAGGAGCTATGCCTAATTGCTCAGAAATGCCATTTTCAATTTTCAATTCAACAGATACATTCTGGTTTTGTCGCAGTTTTTCAAGCTCGATAAAGTTTTGCATGTACTGAATCTCTTTACCAAGCTGAATCTGCTTATCGTTACATTCGTAGAGTTGGTAGCGCAGCAAATCTGAAAACTTGGCCAAAGATGCCGAAGCCATGTCTGGGTTTTTATGAATAAGAAAAAAGATAGAATTGATGGTGTTAAACAGAAAATGTGGATTGAACTGATGTTTTAGAAATTTTAATTCTGTTTCCAGTTTTTCCTTTTCGAGCAGTTGTTGTCTCCTTTTGCTTTGCAGCCAGTTTTTTGTGAGTTTAATACTCATGGCTAATGTCATACTCGCCACACAAGATGGTAAGGAGGTGGACAAAACCAAGATCAAAAATTCGTTTGGATAGATATTAAAAAGCTCGTGAAATGTTTTGTCTGAGAAAAAATCACTCAAAAAATAACCAGATAAAATAAAGAAAGAACTGGCAATAATAGTGAGTGTTAAACTCAATATGTAGACTGTGAACTTTCCCTTTTCTAGCAGTTTGGGTATGAGGAAATACAGATTGAAATATACAGCTAATGCCTGAAAGATCACATACGACCAAAACTTAAAAGCATAGATTGAAAAAACAATGTGGCTAGCTACATGTAAAGGATTTCCCATAGCAACAACCCACCAAATGTAATGGTAAACACACCAGAATGGGATGTGATGCAGTTTGTACTTCATCAACCATTTTGCAGTGATTTTTAAATCTGGTGCACTCAGCATACAGTCTTTTCGAATGGACATTAAATAGTTAAAATACTAACTTTTAGGAGGGTTTTCATTTAAAATACACCAACTGCTATTATTAATTGATAAGAGGTTTAAATACTTTTATTAGAAGTCGGTTTATACACTTTTATACAGCAAAAACCTAAAAGTGTCAGTCATCAAATAATCATTACATCTCGTCAAATTGAGTAAAGACATATAATGAACATGATTCAATTTGTGAAAAACAAACCAACAGAATCATGAGACATCAATTAATTGTATCGATTATCTACTCAATTTGTATTTGTGCTTGTACCACAAAAAAATACGAAAATACTGATTTAGAAGAGGCTTCTAATAAGACTGTAGATACACGAATTTTAGAAATGAATGAGCTTTTCATCAATTCAATCTTAAATGAGAATTTAGAAGATCGACTAAAGTATTATTCAGATGAAATACTTTGTATGCCCGAATTTCAATTGAGTATGCGAGGTACAGAAATGATTAAAACCTATTATTCTGAGATATTTAAAAGAGAAGAAGTCGAGCTACTCGAAAAAGAAGTTTTCGAAATAATTCCGATGGGAAAAACACTGGTCGAAATGGGAACATTTAAAAAGCATTACAAAATGGCAGATAGCAACGAAATGATAAAACTCAATGGCAAATATTGCAATGTTTGGGAAATTCAACCAGATGAAAAATTGATGCTTAAGGCTGAATGTTGGGGATATTTTCATCCGGTTGAAAAACCTGAAAGCCAAGTGGTGGATTTAAAAGAAGCATTAACTGAAATTCTGCCAGATGTGAACAATCCCATTGCATTTGAACTAGCAGCTTTAAATGCCTTAATGGAAAAGGGAGTACAAACCCACGATGCTGCTTTGCGATCTGCATTTTTTACGCAAGACGGTATGTTTTTACCATTTGCAGATTCTATTAAAACAGGTTTTACTGAAATTAACGAGCATCTAATTGAATATACTAGCAACAATGTTAGCATTGATTCTATCCATGTTTACAATCAAGGGTTTGAAGCATTTGATGATTATGTAATTGAGTACCCCAAGTTTTATGTGGCTTGGAGCTTACAAGAAGCAAAAGGTATTTCGCATGGTAAGGGAATTAGAATCTGGAAAAGGCAGGCTGATTGTACTTTAAAACTATACAGAGAGATTGGTTTGCATAATCTTAACTAATGTAGTAATGATGGTAAAATTAGTGTGTGTAAATTCAAAAAAATGTAACGAATTGCCTGTTTTATATGAAATTTTAAAAAATATATCGTGTATTTTAGGTTAAATATCAACATATTAACGCTATTTTAGAATCTTACTTCCATCCTGAAAAATAAAGTCCTATCTTTGCAGCTTTTTAAAATTGAAAGCAGCTATGATACATAGAATTACGCACAACTTTACTTTCAATCCCAAAGACGATATTTTATCGGGCTTAACTGTAGCCTTGGCGCTAGTACCAGAAGCAGTGGCATTTTCATTTATCGCTAAAATTGATCCGCTAGTTGGTTTGTATGGAGCTTTTATGATGGGGCTCGTTACAGCGCTTTTCGGAGGTAGACCTGGAATGATTTCCGGAGCAACTGGAGCGATGGCTGTGGTAATGGTAAACATGATCCAAAAAGGTAATGAAGTTGGATTAGAATTAGACACACCAATTGAAAACCTAGGTTTGCAGTGGTTGTTTATAACATTGCTAATCGTTGGTGTAATTCAAGGTTCTGCTGGTGTTTTCAGACTTGGTAAATTCGTGAGATTAATTCCACATCCTGTAATGATGGGATTTGTGAATGGATTGGCCATTGTGATTTTTCTAGCACAATTAGGGATGTTTAAAAAGACTGTGGGAGATGAAAAAGTGTGGTTACAAGGTTCTGAGCTATATATAATGCTTGCTTTGGTTGCTTTAACAATGGGTATTATGTACTTCTTGCCAAAGTTAACTAAGAAAGTACCTGCGGCTTTGGCAGGTATCTTAATCGTAGCTGCAA
>PBYL01000246.1 GCA_002729595.1 Thalassovita sp.
AAAGGATAAAAAAAAATTAAAGCATTTACTATATTATGCATCATGGAGAACATCATGAGCATAAAAATCACCACGACCAAGAAGAAGAAAGTGATTGGCAATGGCAAAATGATCTTTTGGAAATTAACACTGCAATCTCTATATAAAAATTTTTTGATTAGCGATGTAGTTCAAGTACCTAACTAAACATTCTCCCCCTGTTTCTTCTTAAGTTTATAATACCATAAAACTTAATTATTAACCAAAATAAAACATAAAATGAAATACTATCATGCAAAAACTTTAACCGGTAAAAGCTTCGAAGAAGCCATTGAGTATGTTACTGCTGCTCTAAAAGAAGAAGGTTTCGGAATTTTAACTGAAATTGATGTAGCCGCTACTTTAAAAAAGAAACTCGATACAGATTTTAGACCTTATAGAATTCTTGGAGCTTGTAATCCGCCATATGCACATAAAGCTTTACTAGCAGAAGATAAAATCGGAACAATGTTGCCTTGCAATGTAATTGTACAACAGTTAGACAGTGGGATAGAAGTTGCTGCGGTTGACCCAATGGCTTCGATGCAATCTGTAGAAAATAAAGATTTAGAAGGAATTGCAACAGAAATTAGAGATAAGCTTATTTCTGTGATCAATAGTCTTTAATCACTTTGATGTGTAAGCAGTAGTATTAATTGTATACTGCTTACACATCTCTGTCTTGATCTAATTTCGATTATTTCACGATCAAGGCATTCGCCACTTTTCTTTCTCCTCCGTGATCAAATTGTTTATTATCTGAAGGATTATTTACCACCGAATTTATATCGCTTCCAATCCACATAGTTGTAGAACCTCCACCATCTAGATTAATGGCTTCTTTGCATCCGATAAACTGCATAAAGGTTGTGAGTTCTTCTAAACTCATGCCAGCTGCCTGCTCAGACCTGCCATCTACAGTGACGAGCAGAACAGTATTTTTATCTACAATGCCTAAGCTAGTACGAGGGTGTCTTTTAGTTACAAATGCAGAATTATTCAATTCCACTTTCTTTCCTTCATCAATCAACAAACAACCAGTTACAAGCACATCATCATACTTTTTGTTAGATGTGTAGTCGTTGTATTTCCCTGCTTTTTCAATTTCAAACTTTCTATTTTTTTTGATGATAAAAGCACCATTTAGGTTTTCAGTAACCTTCCATTTGGTGGTATCCGCTGAGGGCAAACTGCCATCAACTTTAATATAGGTAACAGAACCCCCATTTTTCACATCAAAAAAACCAGCGTTAATAGCGGCTATGGCCTTGTTAGCACTGGCAAATTCACTGGTTAAATACTTGGTTTCTTCGTCATTAACAAGCGTTACTAATCTTTTTTTAAGATTGATTTCTAATACGTTTATGTTTTGAGGAGCATCAAAAAGATTGGTGTGCGCTTGTTTCCAGTTTAATCCATCTGTTATTTGTTTAGAATACCAACAGATGGTATCAGTCTGGTTAGATTGAGCAGAAATAGATTGAGTGAAAAATACTACTAAAATGCAAAAAGTAATCTTCTTTAAGAGCTTGTTTGTAAGTGTAATTAGCGACATAGAAAAAATAGACTTTTGTTTTAATCCATCTAAAATTAAAGATTAAAAGCCTAAGAAAGCAGTCGTTTTTGATTTCTTAAGCAAAATTTCATTGCTATGTAGCTTTAGGTAAAAGTAACTGCTTTTATCACCATCGCTCTTCAAAAACCTCAGCTTCTTGCAAGATGTAGTTGCACTGGTAAATATCGTCTTTATTTAATTTCATTCGGCCTTTCATGGTAACAACTTGGTCCATTTTAAATTTAGGATAGCCGGGTTTTAACTTAAGTTCAATGATAGATTCTGGTCCGCCATTCCCACAAAAAAAGCACGATGAATAAGGATTTTGAGAAAGAATGTAAATATCGTCATTGGGTTCTAGCGCTAAAATAAAACCTTTAATAAACACCTCTTTGCCTTCTAGCTCTTTTACTGTTGTGCCAAAATGAGGATAGTAATAATAGGCTTTTACCTCCTCACTATATTTATCTGTAAACTTTACATCTGCGAGTGTTTCCCAAGTAATTCTGGTTTGCGACCAAACTGGCAAACTCAAAAAAACGAATAGGATAAATGATAATTTATGCATGGCTGAGTGTTTTTGAGATGTTCAAGTTAAAGGCTCTAATTGCGGGTAAAATAGCGGCAAGCAATCCAATCGAAAGTGAACTTGCTAATAGCCATCCTTCTTCTGCTAACCAATTCCAATTTGAAAAAGAGTAATGATAATTTGCTTGAACTAGCTTTGATATGGCAAATAAACCCACTCTGCTAAAAGCTATTCCAAGTATAAAACCTAGCGTGGTGAGCATTAAACCTTCCAGCACCACATGCCAAACCAGATACCATCTACTGGCTCCATAGCTCCGCATTAGCACCATTTCGTACTGCCGATTTTTTAATGCATTGTAAAGACTAATAAATACACTTAATCCAGAAACACCCATAATGATAATAGCAATTGAACTGAGCATTTCTATTCCAACTCCCATCAAACTGAATAATCTTCTAATTTCATATAATGGCACTGCCGCTTGCATATTTGTATTGGCATTTACCATTCTAGGCACTTGAATTACACCTATCGGACTTCTAAAATTGATGAGCATGGCTGTAATTTCACGATCAGCTTGATGTGCTTTTTCATGATGTTCCTCTTCTAGCTTATCATTATGATGGCTTTCATCTTCATTATGAATTTCTGCGTCTGCATTAGCAAGGTGATCATTGTGTTCGTCATGTTCTTGTTCATTTCCATGTGAATGATGGTTTTTCTGCTTTTTCTTTGATGCAATATTATCTTCCTCATGATGATGAATTTCCCAAACACTTTCTGTAGCGGTAAGAATGAGTCTGTCTAATACTGAGTTGGAGTAATTGAGTATTCCTACCACCTTGTATTGTTGATCTTTGTGTGAAATACCACCAGCTACCAAACCATGTGAGCCGGCAAATGTATCTCCTAGTTTTAGGCTGAGGTTTTGAGCTACCGTAATGCCAATGGTTACTTCAAAGGGTTCTTGCCATAATTTTCCCAGAGCTACTTTGCCTCCATACAATTCTGGATATTCATGATTCGTACCCACGATTCTAAAACCGTTGTAGCTATCACCATAGGAGAGGGGAATGCCTTTTTCTACAAAGCGATTATTTCTAATTTGTTCAGCTGCTTCTAATGGAATATTTCCAGTTGGCACATCTATATGATACACCGCCGAGAGAATGAGTTGTAAAGGACTACCTTTCGCACCAATCACCATATCAATTCCTTTAATATTATTTTCCATTTGTTCTTCTACATGTTTGCTCACTTGCAGCAGCAAAGAGATCATTCCGACACCTAATACAAGCAGAATCAAACTAAGCAGCGTACTAAGCGGTCGGCTGCTCATATTGCGAAAGCTGAGTTTATAAATATTCATTTGTTTTTAATTTTAGATAGCAAATTGTTCAATTGCTTAGGCATTCTTTACAAGTCCCTTCCATCAGAAAATAGATTTGATTTATCTCAAAATCGTCTAGTTTATCCATGTATTCATTTGGTAGGCATGGCAAGCAAACTATTTTATCGCACTTTTTGCATCGCAAATGCGGATGCTTTTTTGAGTCGTTGTGGTTCTGGTTGTTAAACATATAAATGCATGTGCCATTTAGGTCGATCATTTTTATCACCAATCCTTCTGTCTCAAAAATTTGTAAAATGCGATAGATGGTAGCCCTATCTATGTTGATAGATAATAGTCTTTCCATCTCTGTTAATGAGTAGGCTTTTGCCTGTTCCATTAGAAATTCCAATACGGCAATTCTTCTAAATGTAGCGCGCTGCGAATGTTGTTTAAGAATGTTGATAGCAATCTGCTTGCTCATATTTTCAAGCTTTATAGTAGTTGAAAGAATTCATTTCTCATATTCACCTCCGTAAATTTCCCGCCATATTCCAGCGTTGTGGTACTGCTGCTTTTATCATTTACTCCGCGAGAAGAAATACACAAATGCTCCGCTTCAATCATCACAATTATATCTTCTGTATTCAGTGTGTTTTTGAGTTCATTAAAAATTTGTAGTGTAAGGCGTTCTTGTACTTGTGGTCTGCGACTGTAATATTCTACCAGTCTATTCAGTTTAGAAAGCCCAATTACTTTGCCTGATGAGATATAAGCTATATGTGCTTTTCCGACAATGGGTAAAAAATGATGCTCACAAGCTGAAGAGAAAGTGATGTTTTTTTCAAGCAAGATTTTATTGTACTGATAATGATTATCGAATACTGAAAGTGAAGGTTTATTTTGTGGATTGAGTCCATGAAAGAGCTCACTTACATACATCTTGGCAACGCGATAAGGTGTTCCTTTAAGGCTATTGTCTGTTAGATCGAGACCAAGCTCTTCCATTATTCCTTTAAAGAGCACTTCTATATTGTTAATTTTCTCTTCATCAGATTTTGCAAAAGCATCTTTTCTAAGTGCAGTGTCTATTGAGTTTGATAAGTGATTGTCTCCGTTAAATTCAAAATGCTGTCTTTCGGTTAATTTTTTATTGGTGTCGTTCATATTCAATGTTTTCACTGAATTGATTTTTTAGTTTAAAACTGGTTTCTGTAATTGTTGTAATTCTATAGTATTTTGAAACTGACTTTTCAATCGTTGGTCATGGGTAATAATAATCAGATGTGCTCCTGTTGAGGCTGCTTGCTCTTTCAATAAATTGGCAACTTTTAAACAGTTTTTATCATCTAAGCTAGAGGTTGGCTCATCTGCTAATAATAGTTTGGGTTGGTTTACCACTGCCATGGCAATGGCTGCTCTTTGCTGTTCTCCTTGGCTGAGCAAATAGGTTTTTTTCGATTTATGGTGGATAATCCCTAAATCGTCTAATACCTGATGAATCCGATTTTTGTCTGTTTTCTTATGTGCTAATGATTGAACCAAAGTCAGGTTTTCTTCTAAACTCAAAGCATGTATGAAATGAGGTTTCTGAAAAATGAGCCCGATATATTGGCCTCGAAATCGATCTAATTGGCTAGATTTTAACTCGTGATATGTTTTTCCCATCAACTCTGCTGAGCCAGATTTTGGCTTTAAAATACCCGCCATTAAATGCAGATAAGTAGTCTTTCCAATACCAGATTCACCAAGTACTAGAATGTTTTCACCGGCTTCCAGATCAATATCAGGAAAGTGAAAACTGGTGTGTTTGTTATAAGCAAAAAATAACGATCGTGTTCGGAACATAAAGCAATTTCTTAATCAGTATCAAAAAAATTGATAGCATTTAATAAATGCAACAGTGTTGCATAATTAAGAAATAAGCTTTACTCTTGCAACATTGTTGCATTAAATATTTTTTTAAATATGAAGAACAGTTTTATAGGACTTCATCTAGATTTTGTTGGTTTTTCTGCTTCAGTATTGTGTATCGTACATTGCTTGGCTTTGCCTTTTATAGTGAACTTGGCACCACTTATCGGGCTATCATTTATTAATAATCCTTGGGTTGAGATGGCCATTATACTTGTAAGTTTTTGTGTTGCCTCATTTGCTTTGGTGCAAGGTTATAGAAAGCAACACCAAAAACCATTGGCATTAATCGTGGTAACCATTGGCTTTATTTTTATCGCATTCGGTCAGTTTCAAGATGTTGAATGGAACGAAATACTTCTTACTTCTTGCGGATCAGTTTTGATAGCCACAGCACACATCATTAACTGGAGATTAAGCCATCAATCGAGTATAAAGTGCGCTAAATTTTCTCAAAATAATAACTCATAAACTTAATGTTAGGAACCAAAAAATTACCAGTAACTGTACTAAGCGGCTTTCTTGGTGCAGGAAAAACTACCTTACTTAATCATGTGCTGCATAATCGCGAAGGCTTAAAAGTGGCCGTAATTGTAAATGATATGAGCGAGGTAAATGTAGATAGCCAGCTAGTAGAAAATGAAATAGAACTTTCTCGAACAGACGAAAAACTTGTTGAGATGAGTAATGGTTGCATCTGCTGTACCTTGCGCGAAGATTTAATGATAGAAGTAGAAAAACTGGCGAGAATGAATAAGTTTGACTACCTACTCATAGAAAGCACAGGTATCTCAGAGCCTATACCTGTGGCGCAAACTTTCTCATTTGCTACCGGAAACGAACTCTACGATTTAACCAAGTTTTGCGAATTAGATACCATGGTTACAGTGGTAGATGCCTACAATTTCTTTAAAGATTTTGGCAGTGCAGATACGCTACTTAACCGCAACATGACCGACGATTCACAAGACGGAAGAACTATTGTGAATTTGCTAACAGACCAAGTGGAATTTGCCAATGTGATTTTGCTCAACAAAACGGATATGGTAAGCCAAGAGCAATTAAAACTTTTAGAAGGGATGATCATGAAATTGAATCCAGAAGCAAAGATTATTAAAACTGTTTTTGGAAATGTGCATCCAAAAGAAATACTCAACACTAAAATGTTCAACTACGACAAAGCCGAACAAGCTGCTGGTTGGATTAAAGAATTGAATAACGAACACACGCCCGAAACAGAAGAATACGGTATTTCTTCATTTGTTTTTAGAGATAGAAGACCTTTTCATCCAGAAAGATTTTGGCATTATGTAAGCAGCTATTGGCCTGCCAGTGTGATCAGAAGTAAAGGTTTATTTTGGTTAGCTTCTCGTCCAGATGAAGCTTTACTGTGGAGTCAGGCAGGAGGTTCGCTCAAGGCACAACCTTATGGCAAATGGTGGGCAGCAATTAGCGATCAAGATCGCTTTATGAACCCCATGTTTATAGAAAATGAGCAAGTTATTTTGAAAAAGTGGGATAACAAATGGGGAGATCGTATGAATGAGATTGTAATTATTGGGCAGGACCTGAATATAGAAAATATTAAAACAGAACTCCAACACTGCTTAATTAATGAAATAGAAGAAATGTCAATGGATTCGGAATATTACTTCGAAGATAATTGGCCAATCTAACAGATACATGAAAGTAAAATAGACGAGAATTTTATTCATAATGTGCGCAGTTAAATAATCAATTTTTACATATGCAACATTGTTGCATATGTAATTCTATTTTGTTTTCTTTGCTGTTGAAACGCTATGAGACAAAACCGCAGAAATATAATCTCGATACTTCTTTTATCTGTTTACACAGGTTATCAGATATTATTTTATCTGCACTTGAGCTACCATCACCACAACATACAAGAAGAAAGTAATTATAGCTACAAGACTTCAACTCTATTAAATTCTTTTAAAACTGATTTTAATAGTAAGAGCAATTTATCTCAGCTACCAACAAGCATAAAACAAACACAAACTGTAAGTAGAATTTTAGCAGATTGTGATCTGTGCAATCTACATTTCAGTCAAAACTTAATAATAGAGAGCGAGTTTACTCCATTTCTCAATCGTAAATTTGAACTATCAAAAACGGTATATTTCTACAACATATACCAATTCCATCAGACTTATTCCCAATTGCGGGCACCTCCCCAAACGGTCTGATTAGCACTAATCATTTTTTTAAACCCATAGGATTGTATCATGAATGTAGATTGATTTCATGATGAATAATTATGTATTTATTCGTCAATTGAAACATCTATAACATTGTACAATACGAAAAATTGAGCTGTGTAATTATGCTAAATTACATTGAATGCTCATGGGTTTTTAACTGAACTAAACTCAAAAATTAAATAGAACTTAAGATGATCGAAGCATTAAACTTGACCAAAAAGTTTAATAATAAAACTGTTTTGGATAACCTGAACATAAAAGTATTACCGGGTGAAATATTTTGTTTGTTAGGTCAGAATGGAGCAGGTAAAACAACTACTATAAACTTGTTTTTAGGATTTATAAAACCTGATGGAGGCAAGGCTTTAATAGACAATATTGATGTGAATACCTCAAGTAATTTGTCTAAAGCAGCTTTAGCATATATACCAGAGATTGTGCAACTCTATGGAAACTTAACTGGAATAGAAAATCTTGATTTTTTTAGCCGACTTGCGGGGTTCAAATACTCCCATAATCAATTAGTGGATTTACTTGATAAAACCGGACTCCAAAGGTCGGCTCATTCCAAGCCTTTGTCTTCTTACTCTAAAGGTATGCGCCAAAAGGTGGGCATTGCTATTGCTGTTTCTAAAAATGCAAAAGCCATTTTTATGGATGAACCAACATCTGGACTTGACCCAAAAGCTACCGCAGAATTTACAGCTATCTGTAAAGAATTAGCCGCCAGTGGTAAATCTATTTTTATGGCTACACACGACATTTTTAATGCGGTAAATGTGGGCACTAGAATCGGCATTATGCGCGAAGGTAATCTGGTACATCATACAAATACGCAAAATGTAGATGCTAATGAGCTTCAGGAATTATATCTAAAAACCATCTAACCAAATTGAAATGAAACTAAAACTTTTACTAACAACCTTAATTTTTATTCATATAAATCTGCTTGCCTATTCTCAGCTTATTGTGAAAGGCAAAGTAACGAATGCTGTAAATGGTCAAATTCCCGGTGCTACTGTAGAGCTAAAAAATAATCGAGAAAGAAAAGGAGGAGTTACCGATGCAGAAGGCAATTTTGAGATAAGTTTAGATAACGCAGGTGCTTATAAATTGGAAGTGAGATTTTTGGGATATGAGCCTCATATCAGCGATTATACTTTTGATAAAAATGAGACTTATAATTTGGGAGAGATTGACCTAATTGTTTCAGATCGAGAGTTGCAAACAGTAGAGATTCTTGGTAGAGCTCAGCAAGATTACAACAGCGAATATTCATTCTCTGCCACCAAGATAGGCATCAAAAACAAAGAGCTACCTCAAGCACTTTCGGTTGTTACCAAAGAGATTATTCGCGATAGGCAGGCTTTTCAATTAACTGAAGCAGTTAAAACTGTAGCAGGTGTAACGCCATCTGGATTTTATAATCACTATAACATTAGAGGAATTACTCAAAACGAAGAGGGGCAGATCATCAATGGCATGCGAACGCATCAGTATTATTTTGTGCAACCAATTACGACCAACATTGAAAGGGTAGAAGTACTAAAAGGCCCTGCTT
>PBYL01000247.1 GCA_002729595.1 Thalassovita sp.
AAAATAAATGCCGGAACTACCTACTGGAACTGTTGTGATAGGGTTTCTCCTACTTCGCCATGGTCAGGAAGAAAAAATTCTGGTATAGGTTCAACCCTCTCCTATCAGGGAATTAGAGCATTTGTGCAACCAAAAGCCTATCACCTAAGAGAACTATAAGACTAACTTTAATTAACCTTTTCTTTATTACTTACTTATCGAAGTAGAACATTAACCTTCTACTTCATCATTGTTTTATATTTTCTATTTTAAAATTTACGATGATTGCAGATTTAAGAAGCGATACATTTACGCGCCCCACGCCTGAGATGTTGCAATTTATGATGCAAGCTCCTATTGGTGACGATGTTTATGGAGAAGATCCCAGTGTAGCTGAACTTGAAAGAAAAATGGCTGACATGTTTGGAATGGACGATGCCATTTTCTGTCCTTCTGGTACTATGACAAACCAGATTGGAATTAAGCTACTCACTCAACCTATGGAAGAAATTATCTGTGATAAAAACTCCCATATCCAAATTTACGAAGGTGGTGGTATAGCTTATAATTCACTCATAAGCTCTAAACTAATAGATGGAGACAGAGGAATGATTACTGCCGAACAAGTGGAAGCAGCAATTAATCCAGACGATCTACATCAACCTATTTCTAAGATAGTAGCACTCGAAAATACCATGAACAAAGGTGGTGGTGCTATTTACGATATGGAAGAAATAAGAAAGATAGCAGCTGTTTGTGAGAAACACTCTTTGCATCTACACTTAGATGGCGCAAGACTGTTTAATGCTTTGGTAGTTACCAACGATTCTCCTAAAGAATATGGTAGGTTATTTAAAACTATCTCAGTTTGTCTTTCTAAAGGTTTAGGTGCTCCTATTGGTTCTGTTTTGCTTTTCAATGGCATACCAAGAATTAAAGCCGTAAGATTAAGAAAAGTAATGGGTGGAGGTATGAGACAAGCTGGCCTTATTGCTTCAGCAGGTACTTATGCGCTCGATCATCATGTAGAAAGACTTAAAGACGATCACAGAAGAGCTAAACAACTGGCAAACGCTTTAAAAGAAGCAGCTTTTGTAGAAGATATGTACCCAGTTGAGACCAACATTGTGATCTTTAAAGTGAAAAATTCAGCAGAAATGGTAAAGACATTGGCTGAAAAAGGTGTAAAGTGTATTACTTTTAGTCCTGTACATGTTCGTATGGTTACACACTTAGACTTTACTGATGATATGCTTGAGCATACGCTGCAAGCTATTCATTCAATATAAATGCATAAAAATTACTTAATTATATTAGCCATTGCGGGCTTTACCTGCCTTTATTCTTGTAACAAAAAGAATGAAGAACAAAAAGTAAATACTGTAATGGCTGATACTTTACCGAGCCCTTCAATAGATTCTAGCTCAATAATCTCTGACACACTTGAAGTTAAAATCCCACAACAAAGTAACTTTTTAGATAGCATAGCCCTCCTCCCCGATTCTGCTTTTATCGAATTAGCCAGATACAGCGATAAATTTAAACTAGACATCAGATACGCTACTGACAATAACTTTACTAAACAGGTTTTATACGATTGTGCCAATTGCCTTCTCAGAAAAATAGTGGCAGACTCTCTAACGGCAGCTCAAAAAGAATTAGCGGAACTTGGTTATGGAATTCTATTATTTGATTGTTACCGACCTATTTCTGTTCAGCAAAAAATGTGGGAGATTGTGTCAAACCCTATCTATGTGGCTGATCCACAAAAAGGCTCAATGCACAATAGAGGCAATGCGGTAGACTTATCACTTTACAGTTTAGAAACTGGTGAACCTATCGATATGGGTACCGAGTTTGATTTTTTTGGTAGAGAAGCACATCATGCCTATCAAGGCTTTTCCCAAGAAGTTTTGCAAAACAGGTTATTACTAAAATCTACCTTAGAGAAATATGGTTTTAAAAGCATCACTTCCGAATGGTGGCATTACTCTTTTAATGCCAAAGTATTTAAATTAAGTGATGAACCAGTGCCTTGTATTTTGCAAGACTAAAACACTCCTTTTATTGTCTTCGTATTTTTAAGTATATTTTCAATGAGTAATTGAAATGAATCAAATTACCATTCAAAACAACAAATACATGAAAAATAAACGTCTGGAAGAAATTCTTTCGAGTTTAAAAAAGAATCTTGAAACACTAGAAGTACAGTTAAATCTAGGGTCTAAAGATGCCAAAGATCTTTTTGAAAAGAAGAGAGATGAACTGAATAATAATATTGAAAACATTAGAAAACACGCTAAAGATGTAGGTCGAGAAGGTTCTGTGCACTTAGAAAAACTCGAAAAAGAGGGCAAAGAATTAATAGAGCTACTCAACGCTAATTTCAACTTCTCTTATAATGATTTCGATAAGGCTGAGACAAAGACCAAGAACATGAGAGATCATTTAGATGATATCTATAAAGAGCTTGAGCAAGAGTCTGATAAGTTTAAAGGGAAAGCGCAACTCAAATACAAACAACTTTTGGATAAGCTGCAAATGGAATTTTCCATTCAAAAGAAGTATGCAGAAAAGAAAGGGGAAGACCTAGAAAAATGGAAGCAGCAACTTAGAGGTGAAATAAACAATGTAAAGCAAAAAATAGATAAGAATAAGTATGTTAGTGAAGACAAAATAGATAATTTCACTAACGAACTAAAAGAGGCATTTGAGCATATTAGAAAAGCATTTATGAGCTTCAAAAAATAAATTATGACACAAGAAGAAATCCAAGCGATTAAAGAAAGATTAGAAAAAAGTATTAGTACACTCGAAGAGCAAACTACAGCTTTAAAACAAGACCTTAAAACAATTAGCGAATTTCTCAATAAGACAACTCCTGATGATGATTTGAGTAAAAAAATTAATGCACATCAGCAGGCAACAGAAAGCCAAATTGAAGCGAATAAAGAGCTAATTGAGCAAATAAAAGAGGTAAAAGAAAGTGAAGTAAAAGAGGCAGATACAAGTATGGTTTCTAAACTTGAGCAAGAGACATTAGCCATGCTTAATCGTATGCAACAAAAGGTAAATGCTAGAGAAATACTTTCTGATTTATACCAGTCTCAAGCAAAAAAACAGGCAACACAACAGAGTGATGCTGATCCAATTGCTCCTACTCCACCAGAAACACCTCAACCGCCAAAAACTGAAAGCATTGAAGACGAAGCTAAAAAGATAAGGGCTGAGCAAGATATGGAAAACACAGTGAAGAAATTTAAAGATCAGGATGCCTTAAACGAATTAAAGAAAAAACTAGGCTTATAAAAAAAGGGGGATGATTTCAAAATCAATCCCCCTATTAATTTATCTCTATTCTAGATTATCTCTTTTTACTTTTTAAGTTCATAGACTCTGCAAGCTTTACAGCTTCAAAAGAGTTTACGATACCACCAGTAACAGATAATTTTTCGAATTCAACTGTATCGTCTCCATCTTCAGTTTCTGGCTCACCGGGCATGTTCACTTCCATTTTATCAAACTTAGAAGAAGACTTCATTAGAATATCTTTTAACTGAACAGCAGTTAAATCTGGATAGTAAGAAAGTACCAAAGCAGCAACACCAGCAGCAACTGGAGAAGCCATACTTGTTCCATTTTGGTTTTCGTATTTAGAACCTGGCATGGTTGAGTAAATATCAACACCTGGAGCAAATACATCTACTGATTTTTTACCGTAGTTTGAGAATTCACCAACAAAGTTATCTGCACCACCCCAAGAAGAAGCTCCAATTTCTATCCAGTTTTTAGCTGGCTTCTTTCTGATTTCAAGATTCTTATTAGGGAAGTTTTTACCTTCGTCTAAGTTCTCACTATCGTTACCAGCAGCGTGTACAAGTAATACACCTTTAGACTCAGCATAAACAACTGCTTCGTCTACATATTTTTTGTTTGGAGAGTAACCTTTACCAAAGCTCATGTTGATAATATCAGCACCATTATCCACTGCATAACGGATTGCATTTGCTACGTCTTTATCGTGCTCATCACCGTTTGGTACTGCTCTAATTGCCATGATTTTTACATCATTAGCCACACCCTTCATTCCAAGTGCATTGTTTCTGTTAGCAGCAATAATACCTGATACGTGCGTACCGTGAGTTGCATCTGGACCAGTTACATCTGGGTTTCCATAAAATCTGTTAGTTAAATCATCATAATCGTCACCAACAATGTTTCTTGGGTTAAAATCTTTGTTTAAGAAGTATTTCAATTGGTTTTCAAAATACTCAATTGCTTCTTCTAGATATTCCATTTTAATATCGTTCTCCAAAGCATATCCTAAAACAGAAGCAGCTCTTTTAATTTTTTCGTCAGGAGAATTTACTGTAGCCAGTTGGTCTGGAGTTAATTCTTCTTCAGTTACGTTTAAATAAGCAGAAATTAATCTCATAGAATGCTTAATTACATCAGCCATTCCCATGTAGTTGTCATAAACTTCTTTTGCTTCAGTTACTTTTGCATCATATTCAGTTTTTACTTCCTGAAAATATGCATACTCTTTCTTTTCTTCTTTAGAAAGGTTTTCTTCGGTTTTTCCCTGGAATTTATCAGATAATCTCACATACTCTCTGGTAAGCTCATAGGTATCGTAGTTTACGTTTTCACCGTCTTTACCTCCTAAGAAATTCCATCCGTTAATATCATCAACATAACCGTTGCCATCATCATCTTTGCCATTGCCAGGAATTTCGCCTTCGTTTACCCAAATTTTTCCTTGCAAATCTTCGTGCTCAACATCTACTCCACCGTCGATTACAGCTACAATTACCGTTTTAGATTCTTTGCCTTTCAGTAATTCTTTGTAAGTTTTTTCAGTACTTACACCTTGTACATTATCTTCGTCGCGGTCTAGGTTAAACCAGTTCTCAGGTGCTTTTTTAGTCGTATCGCTGTAAGAAAAAACTTCGTCTGTAGCATTAATTCCTGTTGCAAATGTTAAGGAAACACTACAGATATATGTTGATAGAATTAATAAAATGTGTTGTGCTTTCATTAAATGAATATTTATTAAATAATAGTTATCAATTTAAGCTTTCAAGATAACAGTAAATTAAATTACAAACAGCCAAAAAAAGGACAGAATTCAATTCTTCAATTTAAACGGGGCTGATTTGGGATAAGAAAACCTTAAAATCAGATATTCAATTCCCTTATTAACAAACAGTTAAAGAAAAAACGTCTGCAAAATAACTCATTAAAAGAATAATAACCCGCATTTTTTTCTCAATCACCCAAATTTTTAGGTAAGACGCAGCGACTAAATTTGTCACAATTTTTTAAGCTTAAGATATACAAACATGGTTTTGTGAGTGAATGTTTCAAAAACAAGCATTTTGGCTACGCTTTGTTTACGAGGGTTTTCTTTGTTTTGGAGTATAAAATTAGCTCATAGATTAAAATCCAAGGCAGCCAACTTAACCAAGAAATTAGAATGTAGCTATCTAAAGAATCGCTAAGTTTAAAATGATTATTGATATAAGAGAAGATTCTTAAAAGCACGGCTGAGTTGGTTAAAATGAAACTCCTCGCCATGTACTGTTGATGCTTAATGATGTTTAGTTTTATTGCAAACCGAAAGGATTTGTAGGTAAAATAAATCCACAATAAAGACAAAATACCAAAACTGATGGTGCTTAAAATTCCTCCAATGGCATAAAAAGACATGAGAAAACCAGCAGGTGCAGCAAATAGAATTACGAGCAAAACATAAAGCCAACCTAAGGGTTTATGTAGCTTATTTTGTGGCCAAACAAATTGAATTATACCCGTTAGCAGCACCACTGGCGAAGCAAACATATGAGCAAATAAAGGAAACTTATAAAAGTAAAATATCTCCTGTTTATCTATTAAAAAGCCTCTAGTAAAATCTGGTTCTATGTAATCCAGAGACTTTAATAAGATTAATAGCTCGATGATAAATGCAATAAAAAGGTAGCTCCTTTTAACCAGCAGCATAATAATTTGAAGGTCTTTTCTTAGTAAATTTTTCTTCTTTACCTTGCATTGCTTCTTTTGTTTGGAGAATTACTTTAATGTTCGCCTTGTCAATTTCTGTAAGCTGGTCATCTACATTATCATATCTCGGCTTGTACCACTTTTTATTAGAAAAGTACTTTTGCCATTTTTCAGACTGAAATCTATAACCATATTCAGCAAAAATTTCATTGCGCATAATATCTAAATCTTCTATGCTCAAATAATCAGATTGCCAAATGTTATATTCTTCATTACTACTTTCACCTTCCTCCATATTTTTTACAAAGCAACCTTTAAAATAAGACTGATCAATATTAATGAATTTAGTAAAATCGTAGATTCTGTCTGAAGTTAGCATTTCGATCTCGCCTCTTGGAGAAATTTTAAAGAAAACATACTTTGTCGCAAAGTTATAAGGTGTTTCCATATCGTCGCCGAATTCTGAAATATGAGTGATAACTTCGTAGATGGAATCATTAAGAAAATGAAAATTATCTTCGTTACACAAAGACGGATCAGAATAATGCTTTTCTAATGAGATCGCATTAATCTTTTGTTCTTCTGAATTATACAACACCAATTGCTTTTCAGTTATCTGATAACCTCTGCCGTCGATACCCTCTTCATATATCGATAAAAAAAATGATTTTAATTTACCCGATAAAGACTTTTCATTTTCTGTTTCAACTTTTGCACCTGTTACACCAAAATATGCTTCTTTTTGATTTGACAGGATTAAATCAGTATAGTACTCATTTGGCATCAATTTAAAATACTCAATGTAAGATGGATTTATTAGTACGCCTTTTCCCTCTTCTGGATCATCTTCATAATGATTTGCATAACTGTAAAACATCATTCTATCGCTCAGTTTTGTTGCATCATAAGAAATAGACTTTAATATCTGCGACGGATTATAATCATTTACCTTTTTAGCATTCGACAAAGATTCATTTTCAATTTTAAACCAAGCTCCATCTTTATATCCATAAGCGATATTAGAGACTGCTTGGCTTGCTGGTAAAATATAATCGAATTGGGGTTTAAGCACCTCTTTTGTCTGATAGTTAAATAAACCAACCATACCTTTACTTTTAATCTCGAAGCAGTTTTTAATAGTAAGATTAGGATTGTAAATTTTTTCGTATTGAGGTGCTAGTAAAGTTTGAAGAGCACTATTTACT
>PBYL01000248.1 GCA_002729595.1 Thalassovita sp.
GAAGTGTAGCGGGTGGATACGTCAAGCCTGTCTACATAAAAAACCCACAAATACCTATAGTAATTTTATATTATTGTAAAAGAAGGAGAACATGCCTGGGTTATCCAGCATGCTGGATAAAAAGTATAGTAAATTTACTATTACCCATACAATAACATTGATGATAATAAGCTTAACGACACCATTGTTCGGCTTATTCCAGGCATATTTAAAATCTTCGATAAAACTGTTCATTGGAAAAAAGCTGTTAAAAAACTATCCTTATTCAGAATTTGAACAAACAGACTGCTAGGATGGTTTCTGAGTCTTAAATTAAAGGTAATCAATGACTGAGAAATGCACAATCAGCTCCTTCAAAAAATCACTTATGTTTTAATATATTAAATTTTATGATTATAAACGCAATTAACATTCCACCAATATGTGCGAAATGCGCTATATTGTCATCAGGCCTTTGCTCAATCACAGAATAAATTTCGTAAGCGGCAAAAAATGTTACTAAATAGATAGCTTTTATAGGGAAAAATGGGAAAAATAATAACCTGATTTCCATCTCAGGAAATAATAGCCCAAAACCTAAAAGTACACCTAAAGTAGCTCCAGAAGCACCTAGCATCGAACTTTGAGAAACATAAGAATTTCTTAAAGATTCCATAATCCCAAGCACCTCTCCCTGTAATTGTTGGTTATCTGGATTACCCGGATATATTTCGTGAACTAAGTTATAAAACTTGAAATAACGCTGGCCTGTAAAACCATTAGCATAATCATTGGCAAATTCTAGAAATTTCTCAGGACTTGGCACCGCTCTAAAAGAAGCAATCGCATCTTCCATTTGAGCCATTTCTAGGTAATTAATTAATCCGTGAAACAATGAGGCTCCAATACCACATGCTACATAAAAGATTAAGAATTTATTTGAACCCAGAAAATTCTCTAACATAGGACCGAAGAAAAATAGTACGATCATGTTACCGAACAGGTGCCAGAAGTCTGCATGCACAAACATGTACGTGAATACCTGATACGGTTGAAAGTTTTCTGAGAAAAGATATTTAAGTGAAAGAATGCTACTAAGTGGTAAGCCTAAGAATGATTCAATAAGAAATACTCCAATATTTAAAAGTAGGAGCATTCTAACTGTAGGAGTTATGGGAGCAAACATTGAAAAATTTTATCAGTAAAGTCTATATCTAAAAATAATTTTCTAAAAAATTATCTGGTTTATTGGTTTTAACAAAGCAAATATCAACCAGAAATACCTACTCACAAACATAGTTAAATTTAATGAAAAGCGTCTTCTATATGGACGAGCTCTTGTTGTGAAGAGTTTTTAATTATTGATATTATGTCAAAACGAATAAACTGATGAGACACTCCTGTTGTTTCGAGAAAATAAGTTGCGGCATTCATTATGCGCTCTTCTTGTTGCTCTGAGACGAACTCTTCTGGGTAGCCAAATGTAGTTTTGCTACGAGTTTTCACTTCTATAAACAATACAAATTTATCATTGCTGGCAATTATGTCAATTTCAGCTTTTTTGTATCTGAAATTTCTTTCCAGAATTCTAAATCCTTTTTTAGTGAGATAATTAACAGCCAGATTTTCTCCGGTTTTTCCTTTTTCCAAATTATTCATACTTAATAAGTATTTGCTTGGAATAGAAAAACGATAAGATGAGATTTAATTGGAGAGAGAAGGGAAAACAGCAAGTGGGGAATTTAATAACAGATCAGAGAACTAGAGACTTATACATTCGACAAACACTTTTGCCATCTTGTTTTTCAACCATTATCTTATCCATTATCTTTTTTACAAGAATAAGACCTATGCCACCAGGCTTTTTGTCTTTGATAAGGTTTTCTAAAGTTGGTACGTTGTAATCTGTTATATTAAAGATCTCTCCCTGATCTATTATTGCGAATTCTAGTATATTATCGAACTCAGAGATTCTTATACTAATCTCGTCTGTTCCATTACAGTGGTGTGCGTGTATAATAATATTAGCGCACACCTCATCTATAGCAACTACAATTAGATTCCTCTCAACTTCTGGAATTTTATAGTTACTTAAAATTTTCTCAGCAAACTCTCTAATTTCTTTCAGGCTCGATTTGCTGCAATTAATTTTTATTGAGTGCACCATTAAGCAATATTTTGGCTTCTTCCTTTTCATTAACTATAGGCAGGATTTTGTCCAGCCCAAGAATTTTGAAAACGTTAAAAACTTTTTCGTTCATGCCATATAGTACGAGATATATTTTCTTTTGTTCGTGATCTTCGATTCTGGATGTAAAAACTCCTATTCCTGGTGAAGAAATGTAATGTAAATTTTCACAGTCGAATAGTAAAAGTTTTTGATCTTTGTTGACTGCCTCTTCAATGGCATCATCCAGTATTAGCGAAGAACTGGCATCAAGTTCACCATTTATCTTAATTATATAATATTTGCCCTCATTAAAGGTGGTTATTTCCATAGTATTGTCACAAATAAAAAACCAGAGTTTAATTCAATCAAATATCAGAATTTTATAAGTAAAATGGTAAAATCGTCATTAATGTTTCCAGCATTGGTAAAGTTATTCAAGTTAGAAATAAGTGTATTACCAATATTTTCTATGGATTTATCATGGTTGTTTTCAAAATAATCGTGCAACCTTTCGAATCCATAAATCTCTTTAGTTTCAGTATTTTGTGCTTCTACTATGCCATCAGTATAGAGCATCATAATGTCATTCTTCTGATAGCTTATCTCATTTATACTCACGTAATTTTTATAACTTTCGTTACGAATAATTCCTAAACCGAGACCATCTGTTTCTAAATATTCTACTTTGTCTTGCGCATCGCGATAAAATAAAGTAGGGCAGTGGCCTGCACGAGCATATCTGATCTTGAACGTTTCTGTGTTGATGTGGAAATAGCTTGCCGTAATAAATGCCGATCTTTCTAAACAGCTTGTTAATGCAGCATTTGCCTTAATTAAGAATTCGTCGGGATTTAAATTAAGTCTTACCAAACCCTGAAAAATTCCTTTCATTTGCGCCATATTAAATGCTGCTGAAATTCCTTTTCCGGCTACATCTGCGATAATCACCACATACTCGTGTTCACTTAATCGATGTAGGTCGTAATAATCGCCACCTACTTCTGTTGCAGGTTTAGATTTTGCAAAAAATTCAAATGTACCATTTACCTGAAGTTTTTCAGGTAATAAGCGTTCTTGTACAGCTTTGGCAATCTCCAACTCATTTTTATATCGCTCACTTTCTACAACTTGGGAGATCAGTTTAAAGTTTTGAATGGCTATACCTGCTTGCGCAGAAAATGTATTTACCATGGAGATCATGGTATTATCAAAGGCATTGGTAAGCTTCTTTAGCAATACCATTATACCGAGATACTCGTCGCCAGAAATAAGAGGCACTGCCAAAATAGAGTTGTATTGAGATTTGGTTTGAAAAGGGAGTAGGCGCCTTTTTGTGATTATTTTAAGCTTTTTCTCATTATAACCAGCCTGATAAATTTCTTTTTTAATTAGGTAAGTATCTTCTTTAGTAATGTCTTTGTAAAGAAAAACATCTTGTTGGTGCACTTCTAACCAACTGGCATCTGCAGAAACTGAAGAACTAGCACTCTCCAAAAGCATTTTATAAATCTGATTGTCATTTTTACCTTCAGTAATTTCGCTGCTCAACTCTTGAAAAATAGAGAGCTCTTTTAGTTTTTTCTCGAAAACAGAAGAGGTAGGTAGGTTAAAAAGAATTACTAGAAGCGAGCTAATGCCATATATTATGATAAATATTGATAACACAGAATAGAAGATGTTTTCCGAATAGTCTTCTATTTGCAAAGTTGGGTCGTCGTAATACGAAATGATGTTGGCGAAGAAGTAAGCCAAACAGAAAAGTGAAACCAGTAATTGAAAAACACTGGTAATTTTCTGATTAAAAACAAGATGGGGAACCCATTTCAGATTTACGCTGAGCAGCATAATCATGATAAAGAATACAGCTCTAAAAACATTAATTAAAATGCTTTCTGATTCTGTTAACTGAAAGAAATGAGAAGTAAGTGTTGAGAAAAGCGCTATCTCAAAAAGAAACCAAACGATTACAGCATAGCGGGTTTTCTCATATAAGATCATCCGCTTCCAAGTATTAAATGTGGTAAGCAGAAATATAGTTAATAATCCGAAATCTACCCTAAATGTGAATATGCTAACTAGTTTTTGAGTGTCGCCGCTTATTCCAACTAATGATGATGCCAATGACAGTACACCAGAAAAAAGTGTACAAACCATTCCTGTAAGAAAAACTTTCCAAATAAGGTTGTGGAATGGTTGAGATTCGTTTTTGCGAGATTGTAACCAGAGAAAGATGTAAGTGAAAACGATAAAAGAATTTAGTAGCGCACCTTCTATAGAAATGGGCACATACTCTTCCATAATATTTAAATGAGAGAAACGGTATTGCTCAATCATTGCTATTCCTAAAAGAAATATCCAGCTGATTGCAGCTAAAAAAACTGCCAGTCTCTGCATATGTATCCGTCTCAGTTTCATTTTGTTAATTTAGGGAGATATTTGTATAAAGGCTGTTATCGGTAAATTTTTACAGTGTTTTGGATGGGTTGTTATATCTAAAGGTCTTTGCAAATCTAAAAAACATGTATGGTTGTATTAATTTTATCGTTAAGCCAAAAGTAAAAAAAAGTTAAATAGTAGCCAATCTGCCTTGTATTATTAGAAAAATATATAAATTTTGAGATAGGAGAAGGCAGAAAATCATTAAGCCTGACTGTAAAATGAGCAATACATTCTAAAATGCTATTATTAACTTAATTTTTTAAGCTATATATTGACTAAGTGTGTGCTTTTTCTTGAGGAGAAATTAATGAACTACAATAATTCACATCAAATCTTGAGACATAGTTTTTGTCTGATTTGCTTATACTGTCTATTTTCTTTTGATAGCTTTTGCCAGACCAAAAATGGCAATGAAAGCACATCTGGCGATAGTCTTCGAGTTGAGCAAATAAATATTTTTGGTAATCGAATTACCAAAGAGAAAATCATTATTAGAGAGTTATCTTTTCGTGAGGGTTCATTAATAGCCAAAGACAATATTGAGCAATATCTCGAAAAAGAAACCAACAGGCTGAGAAATACCAATTTGTTTGTTACTCAGGAAATTGCTTTTTATCCAACCACAGAGAATAATATCGTAATCAATGTTTTTCTAAAAGAACGTTGGTATACATTTCCGATACCTCTTATAGAACTTGCAGATAGAAGTTTTAATGAATGGTGGACCAACCAAAATAAAGACTTAAGCCGAATTGAATACGGACTGAATTTCAAGAGAAAAAACTTTAGAGGTAGAAAAGAAGACTTAGGCTTATTACTTCGCTTCGGCTTTACTAAGCAATTAAGGTTGCTTTACAGAGTGCCTTTTTTAGATAAAAAACAAAGCCTTGGTTTAACTATAAGAACCAGTTATTCAGAAAATAATAATATCTCTTACAATACCATTGGCAATAAACTTCAAAATGTAGAATACGATAAGAATATTATGCGTCGTCAGTTTGATTTTGGTTTGGCATTAACCAAAAGAGTTGGCTTTTACGATTTTCATAATATTGATATCAACTATAGAAATCTTAAAGTTGCGGATACAGTATCTTATCTTAATCCCGAATACTTTTTAAATGGCCAGAATCTACATCGCTATTTTCAATTAAGATACACCTACACCCACGATTTTAGAGATTTTAGTGCATATCCGTTAAAAGGACATTTGCTGAATATCTCATTGGAAAAAACTGGTTTAGGTATTTTTAATGATGTTGATTTGCTAATTTTTAAAACCAGTTACTCAAAGTATATGGATTTAGGCAAGAACTTTTACTTAGGTAGTTCTTTTTCAGGAAAAGTTTCTTTGCCAGAAACCCAGCCATATATTCATATGAGAGCTTTAGGCTATAGGCAAGATTTTATTCGTGGGTATGATTTGTATGTGATTGAAGGGCAGCATTTCGGCTTAACAAAAAATACCCTGCGGTTTAAATTTTTAGATGAAAAGATGGATGCAGGTAAATTTATTCCCATCGACCAGTTTAATGTGATTCCAATAGAAATGTATTTTAAAGGATACATTGATGCAGGTTATGTAAGAAACTCTACCACCAATTTTTATAATGAAGCACTTTCTAACAAGCCACTTTGGGGTACAGGTTTCGGTTTAGATATTGTCACCTTTTACAATGCTGTAATACGTTTGGAGTATTCGTTTAACTCTCGAAACGAAAACGGCTTTTTCCTTTATTTCTCAAGCGATCTTTAAGAAGTTACTTAACCTGATTAATTTTTTCTGTAGCAGCTTTAATAACATCAATCGTACTTTTATCAGTATTGTACACTGAATACCAACCTTGATATTCGTGTGGTGGATCACCAATAAAGTCGTCTCCATTTTTCCAGATGGCTTTTGGAGTACTTGGTCTGCCTTCTCCAGCCCAAGCCCAAAAATTACAGCCTGCTAGTGGAGTTCCTTCTTTTGCCAATTCAATCACTTTTGAGAAAATAAACTCATAGTATTCATCACGAACTGTAACGGGAGCTTCTGTAGCGTGGTCGTCCAAATCTCTGGAAATACCAAACTCTTCCAGCACTAATGGCATTTTAAGTTTCTTGGCAAACTCTATGTGTCTTTTAATGTATTTCTCGGCTTTGTCTTTAGATAGAATAAGTGTTTCGTCAGCTTTTTCAGGATTAAACCACTCCCAGTTTTGAGCCCAAACATGTATGGTCATATAGTCTACATGTTTGCTGTTATGGTTTTTCTTTACCTGATTACCAGAAAAAGTAGTATGTGTTTTTCCTTCGCTGCCAACGGTTACTAAATGGTTTTTATCTAAAGATTTAATTAAACCGGCTGTTTTATCAATCCACTTGTTAAAAGCTTTTTTCGATAAAATACCTCTTGGCTCATTGGCAAGTTGCCAAGCCATAATTGTTGGATCATCTTTGTAAGCAGTTTTGGTATAGCTATTTACTCTACCTACTATTTTCTTTATATGTTTATTGAAGGCTTCAATTGCATTTTTATCCTTATAAAAGCGAGCTGTATAAAACTGATATTTAGACCAGCTTCCACCTTCTGCTGGAGGAGGGTATGGAATATCTGAATTTTCGTACCAGTTTACATATTGAGCCATTCCACCAGACCAAGGCCAAAAATTATTAAGACAGAGAACCGCATACATTTGTCTTTTACGCATCTCATCTAATAAAAAATCGAGACCTTGCAGCAAATCTTTATTGTAAATCCCAAGTTCAGGTTGCAAAGAAGGCGTCATTCTCCATGGTTCGGTGTCTGGTCCTTCGCTACCAGCCATAATTCTTAGGTTATTTATCCCTAAGCTTTTGAGGTGGTCTAACTCGCGGATCAACCTTGCTCTATCACCACTTTTTTCTGCACCTAGATTCATTCCATACCAGAAGTTTGTGCCAATAAAATAATATGGCCTGTTATTTTTAATAAATTTCTGGTTATTGATTTTAATAAAACTCTGTGCAGAGGTGATGCCCATGGTTAATAAAAATAAGTATGAAGTTGTTAGACCTAAGAGTGTAAATTTCATAAAAAAAAGACTACGCTTGCAAGCAATAGTCTTTCAATTTAGTATTAAAATTAATTTTTAAAGAATCTTTTCAGATTTTCATC
>PBYL01000249.1 GCA_002729595.1 Thalassovita sp.
ATTGAAAATGAAAATGGAGTAAATCCCATAACCCCAATTGACAAATCAGAGACTAATGGGTTATATCTAAAAGGCTTAGCCATGTACGATATTGGAGATAGAATTAGATATCGTTTTGAAATTCCTGAGGGTGGCAATTACCAATTAAATGTAAGATTAAGATCAGGAGATAATAACGGAGCTACTTCCTACTGGCCAAATGGCTATCAGTTTCAAGTAAATGGTAGTACGGAAACTTTTGAAGGAGATGAAACAACAGTTGAACATTTCCCTACTCATTGGGGTAATTCATGGTTCGGTGTTATGCACTCAAGTGCTATAAATTTGGAAGAAGGAATTAATGAAATAATAATACAGGCCAACGGTGCATGGACAATTTTAGATTATTTAGAAGTATTACCAGCTACAAGTAGTTTGAGAAAATCTGCCACGCTTTCCGATGAAGAGAAAATTATATTATTCCCTAATCCTGCAAGTGCTGCCACCGAATACTTTAACATCGAAGCAGAAAAAGATATATTTAGAATTACTGTTTTTAAGATGAATGGAGAACAATCGATAAATAATGAAGTAATTATTAAAAATAATAGTGCAAAGATAAAAATGCCAACTGCTGGTTATACTATGCCCAAATTCAAACCATAGATGGAAAGCTCCACACAAAACAGTTTTTGATAAAGTAACTTCATTTCTAAAATATCAAATTCAAATATTTAATTGATAAAGTACAATATAAAAAGCTTGAGTATCACAAACACTCAAGCTTTTTATACTAATTTTTTATGAAAAAAACTGATTGATTTTTTAATATATATTCTTGGTATCGTTATAAAATATGGAATATTAAACCAATTTTAAAACGACAAAATGAATAGATCTATAACACTAATAATTAGCTTTTTAATACTACAAACTACTTCAGTTTTTGGAAAAACTGAATATATAAGCGGAAACGAAACTTTAACAAAAGAGAACTCTCCATATGAAAATATCACTTACGAAATATCAGAAAATGGATCTCTCACAATTGAACCTGGAGTTGAATTAATAAATGTCAGTATATACATCACTGGAAGCTTATTAGTAAACGGGACAGAAAGTGAAAATATAACAATTAATAGCTCTTACATTAGATTTAGAAATACAAATCTTTCTAATTCAATTTTTGAATTTACTAACTTCACTAGTACTGAAATTGAACCAAGACATTATTATGGTAGTGAATACAATAATCCTCTTAGTGGCATACTAAAAATTAATAATTCTTCTTTTGATGAGAATTCAACAATATTTACAGATTCTTATAATGTAAATGTACCTGTGCAACTAAATGATTGTAATTTAAATAATTCATTAATCTGGGGTAGAGGACAAGAAATCCAATGTATTAATACAAATATTACTAATTCTACCATCTTTTCAGAAAGTGAAAATTATGGTGGAATATATCTTGAGAACTCAATAATATCTAATAGTGAAATTAAAGCTGGCCAAGAATTAGCAAACCTAAAATTTATTAATTGTGAAATTGATAATTCAGATTTTATTACATCTGGTGCTTATTCCGAAATAATAATAGATAATTCTGAAATAACAAATACTACCTTCGATAGCTTATTAGGAAGTTTAGAAATTACAGATTCCCAATTATATAATCCTAAAGGTTCTCCTGAATATCAACTAAGTGCTGCAAATATATCATTAACAAATTCTACTTTTCAATTAGAATCAGGGTTAGAAGGTATTGATGCTATTTTGATAAAAAAATCTTCTAATAACGTAATTGAAAACTGTACATTCATAGGTTATCAAAATGCCATCACTATATCAAAAAGTACTTCGGTATCATCATTTAATAACAATAATTTCTTGAATATTAAGGATAACTATATTATAAATAATTCTACTTATGATATTTATGCTCAATACAATTATTGGAATACTATTAATGAAGAATTAATTTCTGCTAAAATATACGATTATATAGATGATAAGACTAAAGGATTAGTTTACTATGATAACTTTTTAAATTCATCAACTTCCACAGAAGGTATATCTATTCCAATAAACTTATACAAAGCTATTCAAAGTGAATATACTATCCTAAATTGGGAAAGCAATCCAGAATTAAATATTGCAGGTTATAAACTTTATAAGATAGTTAATTCAAATGAATTGATATTTTTAGCAGATGTTGGCAACACTACTTCCTACTCTACTGATGCTGTTTCTATAGATGATGATATAGTAATAACTGCATACACAACCGATGCTGATGGAACAAATGATATGATAGAAGGTAATGAAAGTGGCTATTCTGAATATGCTAAATACTACATCACTACTGAATTAAATTCTTCAGATTCAATTTGCTCTGAGGATAATATTGAGCTTACTCTATCATTTAATTATGATTTTGATGATAATGAAACTTATGTATTTCAATTATCTGATATTCAAAATAGTTTTGAAAATCCAATATTAGAAGAATCATTCCACACTCAAGAAGAATCTATTTCTATAAATTTACCTGCAGCTACCACTTTTTCTGGCACTTATTATTTCCGTATAAATGCACTAAATGAAAATGTTTCTAGCGCAATTTCAAAAATTTCTGTTTTCGATAAAAAAGATTTATTACTTGAAATTGAACCTATAAACTGCTATTCTGATACAATAATTCTTTCAGCAAATTATAAACTTTTACAAGATACCACACTTAACTATGGCGATTCTATTTTAATGGGAAACTTAGACGATGGCTATATCATAGATGTTTATAACGACAGTACAATCAAGCTTTTCTGGCCAACGGTTGGAGAAAAAGAAATCAATTTATCTCTGAACAATTTTTCTTGTTCCGTTGATACTACTTTCTCAATTAATGTCTTATCTAGACCAACAACCCCAGAAATTTGCATGGTTACAGTAGATGAAGAAACTTCTAAAAACATGCTGGTTTGGAGTTACGATATGGAGTCTGTTGAAAAATTCGGTATTTATAGAGAAACAAATGCAGCTGATGAGTATAGTTTGATTGAATATGTAGAAGCAAATAGTTTTAATACCTATATTGACCAACAATCTGCACCTGCACAAGCTGCTAACAGATATAAAATTTCTGCAGTCGATAGTTGTGGCACCGAAACTCAACTCAGTGACTATCACAAAACTATCCATTTAACTATTAACAAAGGATTAAACAACGATTGGAACCTAATTTGGACTGGCTACGAAGGCTTCTCTTTTAGTACTTACAGAATTTACAGAGGTTCTACTGATGACGATTTAGAACTACTCACCGAAATTACTAGCTCTGCCACATCATATACAGATACTGAAGCACCTAGTAGAGGAAATATCAATTATCAAATTGAAGTCTTGAATCCGAATGATTGTAGTGATACGCCTAACGGAAGAGTGAAAGACTATAGCAGCATTAAATCGAATATTGCCAGATATGGAGCTGTAACAGCGATCGATGATGCTATTGAAAATATGGATATCTATCCGAATCCAACACAAGATAAAGTCCTAATCAATTTCCAATCTGTTCCAAATGGGTCTTATTCTATCCAGACCATTAGTGGGAAACTGATTGAACAAGGAGTATTAAAACAACAAATGCAAATCAATTTAAAAGATCAAGCTGATGGTATGTATTTGCTGATTTTCAAAACCGAAAATGGAAGTTCTTCTAAAAAGATTTTTAAAGGAGAATAAAAAATTATAGTACCATTCCATTTAGGCTATCTCTTTAAATTGGGATAGCCTTTTTTATATCACACTTTTTATCCCTTTTTAAGTAGTCCATTTAAAATGAAGTAAAGTATAATTAATGAAGGTATTATACTAACATTATTATATGAAAGGATTTTTTGGACTTCTGCTTTTAGCTCTCTCTTTTTCTGCTTGTGATAACAAAACTACATCTCTTACTTCTCATAGTCCTGTAGACTATAAAGATTCATTTTATTCCGATACATCATTCATTCAAGAATATCATGAAGGGTATATGGTGAGCAAAGAAAATTCTGCTGCTAACAACGTGAGAGCGATTCAACCGGATAAGCAAAACAATATCTGGATCGCTAGCAAAGATGGGATTTATAAAAAAAATGCCAATTCAAAAAACTGGGATTTAATTATAACTGGTAATAATCAAGGACCTGCTTATGATGTAGCAATTGATAAAATCGGCAACATTTGGATGGCTACCTGGAATGGTGTTTACTCCTTTCAAGAAAAGAAAGTCAGAAAAATAGAAGACTCAAATACGCCAAAACCACCAATTGCTAAAATTGTCGCTGCTGAAGAAGGAATCTATGCACTAGGCCCTTATGGTATCTGGCTTTATCAAAACAACAAATGGATAGATAAAAATTATAATACTGCTAAAACGATTAGAGCTGCCATTTCAGATGGGAATGAAGGATTATGGTTAGGAACTGATGTTGGCTTGTATCATTGCAATGATGATAAGACAACCATATTTCAGAAAAATGAAGATTTGATTAGTGCTTATGTAAAAGGGATTGATTTCAGCAAAACAGGTGAATTATGGATTGGAGGTTTAGGAGGTGTTTCCATTCGTAATCAATCTGAGAAAATAGGGGAAAAAAGACCGAAAGATGGCATTACTAACTCCGAGGTGAATGTGGTAAAAACTGCTCCTGATGGAAAAATTTGGGTCGGTACAAATTACGGAATTACCCGCTTCACTCCTGGAGACACTGCTTATTCTGTAAGACACAGTAAACGTTGGTTAATGAATAATGAAGTGAGGGATATTACTTTCGATGAAGTTGGTAACGCATGGATAGCTACAGCAAATGGTGTAAGCAACATCAAAAGAATGGAAATGACTTTGGCAGATAAAGCTCATTATTTCTATAATCAGTTGATAGAAAGACATGTGAGAGAACCTTGGATTGTTGGACGTTTCAAACTTACAACTCCCGGAGATACCAGTACGATGGTTCCTGATGACGACGATAATGACGGAGAGTTTACTTCAAATTATCTGGCAATGGAATCTTTTCGTTATGCAGTTACACAAGATCCACAAGCCAAAGAGAGAGCCAAAAAAGCTTTCGACTTTCTACATTATCTAAGAGAAGTTACAAACAACAATGGATTTTTTGCCAGAACTATCATTCCAGTTTCATGGGAACAATCTCATGACATGAACCGAACATACACAGAGCACGAACTGGCAGAGGAGTTAATCAAAAATCCTAGACATAAACCTGTAGAAACTCGTTGGCATATTTCAGAAGATGGTGCTTGGAAATGGAAAGGAGACACCAGTAGCGATGAGATTTGCGGGCATTTCTTTGGTTATTATTGTTACTACAACTTAGTAGCTGATGAAACTGAAAAGCAAAGAATCGCCGATCATGTTAGCAAAATAATTGATCATTTACTCGAAAATGATTTTAATCTGGTTGATGTGGATGGCACACATACAAAATGGGGTGTTTGGTCTCCAAAACTCTTAAATGACGATCCCGACTGGGCACAAGAACGCGATTTAAATTCTCTAGAAATTCTTTCTTTTCTAAAATTCGCCTATCATATCACGAACAAAGAAAAATATCAAGAAGCTTATCTGTACTTAATTAATGAAGAAGGATATCTTGAAAATGCGAAGAATCTTTACACTAAAAACCCTGCATGGGAAACCTATTTCGATATTTACCTATCATTATACTTATATCCTGCTTTAATTAAATACGAAGAAAACCCTGAACTTAAAGCTACTTACAAAGCTCACTTGGAGCAATGGTATAATAAATACAGTAAAACGAATAGCCCGCTGCTCAACTTTACTTACAACTATTTAACTGGTGGTAACGACGGTTTAAAAAACTCTATCTTCTTTTTAAAAGATGCTCCGCTCGATTTGGTTGATTGGGAAATTGACAATGGCAGCCGAGAAGACTTACAGATTGTTAGAAAACCAATTCTCGAAGACATTCAAGTAAACGAATTGCGACCTCCAAGCGAATATCGTTCAATGCGCTGGGATAGAAACCCCTACCATGCAGTAGGCGGTATTCCTACACAAGAGCGTGAACCTGTGTACTGGTTACTCCCTTACTGGATGGGTCGCTATCTCGATTTGATAAAGTAATACAGTAATTAATATATAAACTAGACTATGATTAACAAACCACTACTATTCAACCTGCTAATAGTAGGTTTAACTCTTGGCACCACTTGGGCAATAAGAGGTAAGTTTGGCCACGAACAAGGAGCTGCATGGGCAGGAGCCGTAGCTGCTGTAGCAATTTTATTAATTTCTAAACGAGAAGATTGGTACAACAAACTTTTTAAAGCAACATTAGCAGCAGCAATCGGCTGGGGAGTTGGAGGTATAATGAGTTATGGAGTTCTTGTAGGCTATGGTAAAGGAACAGACTTTATCAATGTGTACTACGGGCTGTTAATGCTTTTTATAGTTGGTGGATTATATGGATTTTTAGGTGGAGGTCTCTTTGGCTTAACACTCACAGAAACTGATAAAACTAGAGTTAACTGGGGATTTTTATTTATTGGATTAGTTGCCGGAGGTATCGTTACTTACTTTTTCTTAATATATGAGTGGGAATGGTTTATGACTCCCCCACGATCAGAATTATGGGCTGTTTGCCTTGGAATGGCATTTTTCCTAATCTGGTTTATGGTAGAGAATAAATACAAAGCTGCATTTCGTGTTGCAGTATTTTCTGGATTAGGTGGAGGATTCGGTTTTGCATTTGGCAATTTTTTGCAAGTGCTAGGAGCTGTTTCTGGAATAGCATTTAATTTCTGGAATGTGATGGAATACTCTTTAGGTTTTTTCGGAGGGATTGGAATGGCTTATGGTACCTTTACTTCTAATTGGGAAACTACATCAGTTATTCAAAAAAAATCATCTAACCTCATTCCGATATTATTGGTTGTGTTTTTTATTCCATTTGTTGTGTGGGATCAGAGCTTTACGAGTAGTAAGCTCACTAAAAGTTATGCAGAAGCTTTTACAAGAGATAGCTCAACCATTGCCTTTTACATACAAGTAGTTTCTCTATTGGCATTGTTAATTTTTACTGCTTTTGTAATCGTAAGATATTATTATGAGAAAAAAGGAAATCTGATTAATTACTCCCGACAAGATGTTGCCATTTTTTTCTTAAGCCTATTTGGTTTGTATCTATTTTATGATTTCTTGATTTCTGCTGCATTTGTCCAATATGATAGACTAGAACATTATCTATACATTGTCAACTTTATAGTTATTGCACTTTCTTTCAGTCAATTAAGGCCATTGTTTTACAGTAGAAATACAAACATTGGCAAATGGGCTATGAGTTTAGCTTTTACTGTAATGGTATTAGCCATTTTGGCTATATTTCTAATTAGTTCGCATACAGAAATGCCACATGCTAAAGTGCGGTTTGAGTAAATGAAAAAAGCAGGATTCTCTATATATGTTATTTACCCAAAGTATAGTTAATTAAGCTCTAAACATTCTATCATATTAGTAAAGAAAAAAGAGAGCATTTTTCTTAGATAAAATATCTATTTGATACTTAACAAAAAAAAGTTATTATTTAAAGAAGTTGATATTACAGATATAATTAATTTGTTTTATGGATAAAATAATGATAAAAATTTGTGTTGAGATAAATTAGTCAACACTCATTAAAAAACATAATTAACTAAATCATCAAAAATGTTATTTAATAGCTTTGCATTTATTGGCCTTTTGCTAATAACTATGCTTGTGTATTACATTCCTAAAACATCAAAATATCAGGTAAATATTTTAATTATTTCTAGCTTAATATTTTACTCATGGCATAACATTTCACTTCTTGCTTTACTGATACTTTCTGCAGGTATCAATATAATAACAAGTTATTTAGTAGGATTAAAGAAAACAAATAACCCAAAAGTAATTGCATGGATAGGTATAACTTCTAACTTATTAATTTTAGCATTTTTTAAGTATTCAGGATTAATATCACTTACATTTTTTATTGATAGTAATTTAAGTCATTTTTTAGCTAGCATTCCATTACCAATAGGTATTTCATTTTTTACATTTCAAGGAATAAGCCTTGTAGTAGATGTTTACAAAGAAAATCATTTTAAAAATGATAAGATAATATCACATTCTTTGTACGAATATGGAAAAAATATTCTATTCTTTATTTCCTTTTTCCCCCAATTAGTTGCAGGGCCTATAGTAAAAGCTCATGAATTCCTGCCCCAAATAAAATCAAAAAGAATAAGAGATATTAATTGGGAAAAAAGTTTTACTGAAATTGTTTTAGGATACTTTTTGAAAATTGTTATAGCTGACAATTTAAAAGAATTTACATTTTGGATTGCTTACCCATATTTCCAAAGTATAGATTCTTATAGTTTAATAGTAATGCTTTTTGGTTTTTCATTTCAGATATATGCAGATTTTGCAGGTTATTCTTTAATTGCTATAGGAATTGCACGACTATTTGGATACAATTTAAATGATAACTTTAATTTTCCATATATTTCTTCGTCATTTAAAGAGTTTTGGAAAAGATGGCATATTTCTCTTTCTTCATTCTTACAAGAATATTTATATATCCCATTAGGAGGAAATAGAAAAGGTAAAACAAGGACTTATATTAACCTAATGATTACAATGATTCTTGGTGGACTTTGGCATGGGGCAGCATGGAGTTATGCTATTTGGGGAGGATTTCATGGTTTAGCACTTGCAATTGAAAGACTATTTATGAATGTCAAAATTCAACAGAATCAAAATTTAGGCATTAAAATCATAAACACTTGTTTTGTTTTTATCATGGTTTCCTTTGCATGGTTATTATTTAAATTACCAGAATTTAATCATGTAATTAAGTATATACAAAGCATGTACTCAAATATTTATATGAGTCCGAATTTGGGATTAATAGCAAGTATTTTAATTTATTCAACTCCTGTAATACTCCATCATCTCTACTATATATATATATCTAATTTTGAATCTGTAAATTTAGATAAGTATAAGTTTATTTTTTATGGAATTTTAATATTCTTTATTGTAACCAATAGTGGTATACCTGGTAGTTTTATTTATTTCCAATTTTGAGTAATAATATGATAAAAAAGAGTTTAACCTTCGCAATTATTCTTTTACTAAGTTGGAGTTTATTTATAAGAGTCAATTCGTTTAGTTTATCTCAGCACCAAATGCAAGATAATATTATCTCTGCTGAAAAATTCCTTTTTGATATAAAAAATATTGATAATTTGATAGTAGGGTCTTCTTTATCAAAAAGACTTGAAACTGATAGTTTGACTAATTTTTATAATCTATCTTTTAATGGTCTAAGTATATTTGATGGATTAGAAATATTAGAAAATAAATATAGATTTCCTAAAAATGTTTTTATTGAAATAAATGTAATAGTAAGAGATCAAAACAAAAACTTTAATGAAATAATATCATCGCCGATTTTAAATGTATTAAAACGTCAATTTATGATATTAAGAACAGATAAGCAACCTCTAACATATGCTAGAAATTTATTGAAAAAATCCTCTACAAATAAAGATTCTAATTCTGAAAATGAAATTTCCTATGAAATTTTTCAGAAATTACTTCTTTTACAAAAAGAATCTTACTCTGAAAAAATTGACTCAGTTGATATGAATAAAAAATTCCAAAAGCTTACGTATTTTGTTAATTTATTAGAATCAAATGGAGTAAAAGTAATTTTCTTTGAAATGCCTGTTAATCCAGAGCTAGTAGAACTACGTAGAGCATCATATTTAAGAAATAGAATCATAAAAGATTTTCCAGATAATAATTTTATTAGACTTCCTGATAATATCAATTCTTATGAAACTGAAGATGGAATTCATCTTAAAAATAGCGAGGCAAAAATGTATTCCGAGTATTTTAAAAAAAAGGTAGCTAATATTAATTAAAAGAAACATTGGCAAATGGGCTATGAGCCTAGCTTTTACCATCATGGTATTAGCCATTTTGGCTATATTTCTAATTAGTTCTCATACAGAAATGCCTCATGCTAAAGTGCGGTTTGAATAAAAGAAAAAAGCAGGATTCTCTCCTGCTTTTGGTATTTCTTGAATCTTTAGCTTGCTTAATTTCCAGTGCTTCTTTCAATTTCCGCTAGTTTAATATCTACATGCGGACTGTCTGGATATAATTCCTTATTTAATTGATAGAATACCTTGGCATTTTTAGGTCTGTTGGTTTTCAAACAATAATCTCCAAGCCAATCAACAAGTGATTCTGGAGGATTTATTTCATAATTCAATTTGCTTGAAATATCTCTAAAATTCATAGTTAACATTTCAGGATATTCTGCTACCATTTTCACCTCAGATTGGTAACCATCATAGATATACTTCAATCCATAATATTCTGCAGGTAATGGAACAGAACCATGATCTTCATCTTCAAAATAGCGATAATTCCACCTCAATCCATTAGCAGGATATTTTTCCAACTCATACTTAAAAGCCATAATTGCTCTTTGGTGATAAGTAGTAGTATCTAGTTCCGTTATCTCATTATTAGCTTGAGCTAGATAAAGAGATTTACCCGCAAAATTTTCTGATTGAAGCTTTTGTTTAGCTAGATTCAACACATATTCATCATGCCACCAAACACTTGGATCAATCGCTATATAAGCATCAAATAAATCTTTATTGCTAAGCAAAGTATTTAACACTGTTAAGCCACCAAAAGAATGACCTGCAAACAATTTATAATCATTTGTTCGGTATTTCTTTTCTATTACAGGCATCAGTTCTTTTTCGATAAATGCCATAAAGTTTGGCCCTCCACCACTTGTTTTAAAAGAGTGTTTTGGCCCTTTACCTTCATTATAATAGTGTGTGGGTGTTAAGTCTCTGGCTCTATCAGTATTTAATATTCCTACCATAATCATCTGAGGAGCAGAAGCATATACACCTTTACTCAAAAACTGCTGTATTCCAGTTAATGAATGAAAGTGGCTGTCTCCATCAAGAAAATACATAACCGGATATTTTCTTGGCGCATAGGTAGTATCATCGTAATCAGGCGGAAGGTAAATCCAAACTGCTCTTTCTTCTCTCAACGCATTCGAATAAATCGTATACTTTTCGCCAATTACAATTGGTTCTTGTGCTTGTGCATTTTGTGAGAAGATAAATAAGAGCAGAAACTGTGTAATTAATATTAATCGATTCATAGCCAGTTAAATTCAGTTTCAATTATCTTTTCATCAAAGGTAAACAAATTAGGCTTTCACCCTCTCACCTTTATTGGTTAATTTCTCTTTTCTCCTGGCAGGCTTCTTTTTTCTCTTACCCCACCAAATGATAAAACCTGTCACTGGAAGGCTTGTAGCAACGATTCCAGTAATAAAAGTGATGGTTTTACCTAGCATACCTAACCATGTGCCCATGTGCAACATCCACCAAGTATTTTCAATATTTTCATGAAGTATGGCTTTATTAGGCACATCTATTTCTTCGCCAGTGTATTTATTAATAAAAAATGCTTGGCCAACATAGTTTTTTAAACCAACAAAAGATGAAGCATTCAACATGTAATACCCTTGCTTATCCATAAAGTAAGTACCCAATTGCACGGCTGTTACTTCTGGATATTTCTGGTAATATCTATCTAATACTGGATTTATAGGTGCCAGTGCCATGGTACTATCATTTTTAGGAAGTTGTTCTTCCCAAGCATGAGAAGGATCGCCACCAAACATACTTACAGTAGCTGCTGCAAATGGTTTAAAGGCTATTATTAAACCAGTAATCGCTAAAACAAAAGAGATTGAAAGTGTGTAAAAACCAAATACATTATGTAAGTCGTAGTTTACTCTTTTAAATTTGGCACCCCAACGCACAGTAAAACTGTTATTCATTTCTCTCTTATTCCATCGTTTTGGCCACCAAAGTACAATCCCTGTAATTAAGCCAATCACAAAAATGATAGTAGAAATATCCACAATCCATTCGCCAACTGGACCCAGTAAGAGAGAGTTATGCAAGTGGGCGGTGATGTAGAAAAAATAAATGGTGCCATCGTCTTTCATAATTTCACCTGTATAAGGATCCATGTAAACAAAGCGAAGCCCCTTATCTAAATCGTATGAGTTGAACTTTACTGAACGAGCTGGGTCTTTGTAGGTAACCATATAACCAGGAGCTTTTCTATTAGGATAAGCAGCTCTAAACTTGGTGAGTAAGTCTTCAGCAGGTAATCGTTCATCTTTAACTTCTGAAACATATAAAACATCTCGATTAGCAAAATCGATGATCTCATCACAAAAAACAATAATTGTCCCAGTGAGGCAGACAAAAATTACGATGAGGGAAGAAACAAGACTTGGCCACAAGTGCAGCCAATCAATAATTTTTCTCAGTTTTGATTTTTCTCCTTTTTTACGCTTCATAGTTGGATGAATGAATTTAAATAATTAAAAAAGCGACCGGGAAAATCCCAGTCGCCTTAGAGCATGTTAGAATCTGTACACAAAGCTGGCTACAAAATTTCTTGTTTTTTGAGGCATAGCCCAGTAGCTACTAGTCCAGTATTCCTCATCCAAGAGATTGTTCAGTTTTAAACCTATTCTGTAAGCCGGTTTATCATAAAATACACTTGCATTTAAAAGTGTGTAAGAAGGAATGGTGAATGTATTTGCATCATTTAAAAAGCATTCGTCTACATAGTTTCCACCGAAACCAAGACCAAATCCTTTTAATCCACCTTCTGAAAATTTATAGCTTGTCCAAAGATTAAATGTGTTTTCTGGAGTTGAGTATGGTCTGTTACCTTCCACATCATCAGAAGCTTTGGTATACTTACTATCATTATAGCCATAACCCGCAACAATGTTCCACCCTTTTACTGGGTTTGCAATCAACTCTACTTCAAAACCTTTGCTACTTTGCGTACCATCTTGCACAGAGTTAAATCCACCGATGTTATCATTATCAGGCACACTTCTTACAATGTTTTTAACTGTAATATCATAGTAACTAATCGTGGTATTTACTTTACCGTTGAAGAAACTCGTTTTTATACCTCCTTCAATTTGAGTGGCATGCTCTGGTTCAAAATTGATTATGTTTTCTGGATCAGTATTATCAGGAGCCACATTTTGGAAACCGTCCATATAGTTTGCAAAAAGTGAAACCTTATCTTCCACTGCTTGGTACACTATACCCAACTTTGGAGAAAGCGCTGTCTGGTCGAAACTTTCTTCTTCATTTGAGAAATGATCTAATCTTAAACTAGCCATTACAGTGAGTTGATCTGTAATGCTCAACACATCAGAGATGTATGCACTATAAGTTTGAGTCTCTCTTTCGTATCTTACATATGGGTCAGTTTCTGCAAGTGTCGCTAAATATTTATCGTAGTTGAAATCAACATCTGGGTCTTCGTTGCTCACTACATCATACACAAATCTGGTTCTTCTGTCTTGCGTGTTTAAGAAGTAATAATCTACACCTACTAACAACTTGTTCTCCATAGAACCCAAATTGAATGTTCCGATAAAGTTTTGTTGAATTTGGGATGAGTTGAAGTTACTCTTGATATTCATCGGCATACGACGAACTTGGCTATTATCTAAGAAAGTTAAGAACAAATAGTTCGCGTGATTGTCTGTATAACCAGATGAAAAGTTGGTTTGAGAAACCCAGTTATCAGAAATTTTGTAACTAGCTCTGGCAAAAACGTTGAATACATCTGCTTGGCTTTGCAACTCATTACTTCCATACGAATGGTCGAAATCGTATTCCAAATCATCGAAGTTATCTGCTGCTACTCCACTGCTAATGCCAAAGTAATTACTTGGTCTGTTCGTATGGAATAATTCAGCCTCTACATTTAAAGTGAGCCTATCATTTACTTTATATAGCAAGTTTGGAGAAACCGACCAGCTTCTTGTACGGCCATAATCTTGAAAACTCTTTTCGTTGTGCTTGGCAGCATTTACTCTAAAAAGAACCGTTTTCGCATCGTTCAATGGAGTGTTTAAATCAAGTGTTAATCTTGATAAAGCAAAGCTACCAGTAGAATATCCAACTTCTCCTTTAAATGTATCTGTTGGCTTTTTAGTCACTCTGTTTATTAAACCTCCATAAGAAATAAGCGTAGAGCCAAACAGTGTGGCAGATGGACCTTTTATCACTTCGATGCGCTCCAAATTGATTGGGTCAGACATGGTTACATAGTTGGTAGCCATTCCGTTTCTCATTGCAGTTCCTGTGCTAAAACCTCTCAGGTTTACAGTTAAACCAACTCCACCAGAACCAACTCCTTCCACAACACTATTAATACCCGGCGCATTTTGTATTGCATCTTGTATTGAGGTTACTTGCTGCTCTTGCATTAAATCGCTGCCAATAATCGAATACACCTGCGGATTCTCCATGTTATCTAAAGGCAGCCTAGAAACAAAATCAGTCTTATTATCGGCAAATTTGTTTATTCTTCCATCGGTAATAGTTACCTCCTCAAGTTGTTGTTCTGTTACATTTAAAACAATGTCAGAAACTGTAACTATCTCTCCTGCACTCACAGAAACATTTACCTTTTTTGTTTCGAGCCCAACTCTAGAAATTATTAATGAGTGATCTCCCACTGGTACAATTGTGATCTCAAAAGAACCATCTGCTTTAGTAACAGCGCCTTTTTTTGAATTGGCCAGTAATACATTTATAGTTTCAGCAGGATTATTATCTGATGTTTTTACTTTCCCTTTGATAATGCCTGTTGCTTGTTGTGCAAACAGTGTATCAACAGTTAACAATGCTAAAAGCAATGTTATGATCGTAATGTTTTTGGTAAGTATTTGTCTAAAATTCATGATATAGTCGAGTAAAATATTTTTCTTTGCTTTATCTTTATTTAGATTTATTATAAATAATACGCAAAGCTATATTTTATTCGAGCCCGATTATAACGCAATAGGGATTTTCACTAACGCAAAAGGAAAAATGAGATCAGTTTTAAGATTGAAAGATTTCGCCGATTTCGAAAGGATAATAGAATATCCTGAAAATTTTTCTGAAAGTGGCTTACAAGAGAGCAAATACAATTTCGATTTTAAGGGGATTAAATCGGAACTCAAAGAGATAAAATTCAATGGGGTTTGTATTCATCACCGAAAAGAATATTTGCCAGATGGATTGAAAGTAGAAGTAGAACATGATTTCCCCTTTTTAAAAATGCAATTTGAGATTAATGGCAATTCACTTTATCAACCAGACTCAAACTGTAAAAGCGAAGTGGTTGAAATAGGTGGTGGTACACATCAATTGTTTTTTCTCCCTCATGTAAAAGGCACACTTACTTTTCCCAGATTAACCAAAAGGTATACACTAGAAATTAAGTTGACTATAAATTTTCTGAAAAATGTGTTCAAAGAAGATTTTAATGTGTTGGAGAAGTTTGGTGAGTGGGTCTG
>PBYL01000250.1 GCA_002729595.1 Thalassovita sp.
TGCTCATGAGCGCTAGAAGACAATGTAATTCAAGTTTTCAATGATTGTAATTATTATAGTTAACTTAAAAATTCTTTTTCACATTGATCAATTTACTGCTTATTTCTATTAAAGTAAAACCAGAATAAAATTCAACAATTACACCCTTTCTACTCTTGTATACATCAAAAGTTTATTGTAAGTTGATCAATAAAAACCACAAATTGATACTATTAAATTTAGTAGAGTACTTTAACAAATAAGCATTAATCTAAAATGAAAGTTACAGAAGAACATAATAATCGAATTGCTAAAATGACTTTTGCTTCTGTCTTCCCACATTATGTTACCAAAGTTGAAAAAAAGGGTCGCACAAGACAAGAACTACTGCATGTAATAGAATGGCTTACCAGTTTTAAAGAAAATCAAATACAACAATTAATTGATGAAAAGGTAACTTTTGAGTTTTTCTTTAATAAAGCAGAACTTAACCCCAATGCAAATTTAATTACAGGAGTAATTTGTGGGTATCGCATCGAAGAAATTGATAATCCATTGACCCAAAAAGTGAGATACCTAGATAAATTGGTTGACGAATTAGCAAAAGGTCGCAAAATGGATAAAATTCTTCGTGGAAATAAATAAGATTCCAGATGGATAATAAAGCAAAAGCAATCGAATTTTTAGAATTGATTATCAAAGGAGAGATAGATGAAGCCTTTGAAGGCTTCGTAAACTACAGTGGCAAACACCATAACACCTATTTTAAAGCTGGATTTGAATCTTTAAAATATGCCATGAAACAAAACCACAGTATATTTCCTGACAAGCAGTTTGAAATAAAATTAGCTACTGCTGAAGGAGAACTAGTTTCAATTCTCGCTAAGTTAGCATTTGAGAATAAAGCATTTATTGCATCCTACTATTTCAAATTTGAAGAAAACAAAATCTTAGAAATGTGGGATATTGTACAGGAAATACCACAAAATATAATCAACAACGACGGTCCACTTTAATTTCTAAATCTTTAAAGGTTTCCCTGCCAATTTTGTGGATATAATTTCTTTTCAAAAAAACTTTCTAATATATAGTTGCATATACAATTATATGATTTAATTTTGCTTAGCATTTAAAATAATGAAGCAAACACCACTTATGTGGTATCAAATAATTATCAGTATTTAATCCCTTCTCTTATTTGGTGAAGGGATTTTCTTTTTATAATACCGTCTAACCTTACTCAAAATCATCCGAAATACTTTGCTTCACTCGCTGTAATGCTTTTTCATATCATCGAATTGAAGTTTATCAGATTTTAAACAAATAAGATCCTGTCTTTAATTATTCTGAATTTAATAATGAATAAATTTTCCCAATGTGTGAATTTTCTTTTGTTTCTAATTAAAGATATTTATCTTAGTTACTAAGATACTTTTTTAATAAGATAAATATGGCTAAAAATCAAATTATAGAATTAAGAAAGCTCAGTCAAAAATATGCTTATACCTCTATTCAAATGCATGAAACCATTGCTAGAAAAGCTGGGTTTTCTGGTACAGATCATAAGTACCTAGGTTTTTTCCTGCAAAAAGGCAAGTTAACAGCTGGTGAGCTTGCCGAATTATCTGGGCTAACAACTGGTGCAGTTACTGGCTTAATAGACAGATTTGAGAAAAAGAGTTTAGTAAAAAGACAGGCTGATTCTGTTGATAGGCGAAAAGTTTTTATTGTTCCTGATAGCAGCAAAATCATTTCGATATTAGAACCATTTTACAAAGTATTTCAAGATGAGACAGATAATTTAATTGCTTCTTTTACTACTAATGAAATAGCTGTAATTGAAACATACTTGTCTAAAGCTTTACAGTTAGCTAATAACACTATCGAAAAACACCAATAACCCAAACTAATTTAAACCATGGAAAACAACAAAATAAATCCTGCTCAAACAGCACATACTCCATTTGTGCAAGCCTATTTACATGGCACAAAAGCCGATTTAAAATTGGGAGAACTTATAGAAGTTGGATACAACTCCAATTTTGGCAAACAAAATAAAGCCAAATACATATACCTTTCGGCTACTTTAGATGCAGCTGTTTGGGGAGCCGAACTTGCCTTGGGTAGTGGTAGAGGACGAATTTACTTAGTTGAACCAACAGGCCCTATCGAAGATGATCCAAATTTGACTGATAAGAAATTCCCCGGTAACCCAACTATGTCGTACCGTTCAAAACATCCTTTTAAAGTGGTTGGAGAGCTTACAATTTGGCAAAGTCACTCACCTGAACAAATCAAAGCCATGAAAGATAGAATTGCAAAACTGAATGAGCAGGGCATAGAAGCTATTGAAGATTAATATGTTTGCGATACCATTAAATTAATACCTTAAATATGTGACTTTGTTGCTCCATTATTGTCTACTATTCAGTATTAATCTTATAAAATTTATATGAATTAATACTGATTAAATGATACTATGAACTATTTATTAATTGAATGACATACTTAAAATATTTTAAATCAGAAGCCGCTGCAAAAGCTTATAACCACTACATTTATCTTTCTAATTTAAAACCTGATGTTACAAGTAACAGGTGCGACTTCCCTATTATCAAACATCCTACCCAAGATAAATGGGCTCTAAAAATTACTGATCCCAATAAACTAAAAGGATTAGACTTAGTAATGAAATTAGAAGTGGTTAGTGATGCATACCTAATGGAAGAAGGTTGGTTTAAATTAGCTAATGTGAGTTAAATAGTCTGATGAACCAATGCTATTTCAAGAAGCTTGAAATAGGTCTACCAAATGAACTCTCAACTATTGAAAAACCATTTTGTAATATAAAATAACACATAATACTAATATCGAAATGAAAAGAAACCCAAAAGATAATTTAGCCGAATTGAGATTAGAACTACCAAATGTTTCAACACCGGGAGGAAACTATGTTTCTGTAAACATTCGAAATAGTATAGCTTACATAGCAATCCAATTTCCAATACTAAATGAAGAATTTTTATACCAAGGTCGATTAGGAGACGAAATCACAACTGAACATGGATACAAAGCAATGGAATTATGTGCTTTAAATGTACTTGCTCAAATAGACAAAAAAGTTGGGTTTGATAAAATTATTGGATTAAACCATATAGACGTATACTTCCAGTCAGGTGAAGATTGGGATGAATCGCCAAAAGTGGTAAATGGAGCATCAGACTTATTTGTAAAAGTACTCGAAGAGAAGGGGAAACACTCGCGTGCAATTTTTGGAGTTCACAAACTACCAAGAAATTTTTGTGTAGGTTTAACCGCTTCATTTACAATAGAAACAGAATAAAAAATACTAGACAACAACTTACTTATTACTTTTAAAGTGAGCCGTAGAGACAACTTTTTTGAGCTGTAGGCGAAATGTAACCAATTTCATTACTCGGTACTTTTGCATTGTTCATTAATAAAAAATGTAAAATGTCTACAATAAACAAAATACAATTGGGCAATAATGGCCCTCAAGTTTCTAAGCTAGGTTTAGGTTGTATGCGTATGTCTCCTACTTGGGGTGGAATCACTAAAGATGAAAAAGAAAGTGTAGCAACTATTCAAGAAGCTTTAGATTTGGGTATAAACTTCATCAACACCGGTGATTTTTATGGCCACGGACATAACGAGCTCCTTATTGGTAAAGCTATAAAAGACAGAAGAGATGATGCTTTCATAAGTGTAAAGTTTGGTGCCATTTTCTATAATGGGCAATGGATTGGGCTAGACTTGCATCCTAAATCTATCAAAAACTTCATTAATTACTCATTAGTAAGATTGGGAGTAGATTACATTGATCTTTACCAACCAAGCCGATTAGATAACAGTGTACCTATCGAAGATATAATTGGTACTGTAGCAGACTTTATTAAAGAAGGTAAAGTTCGGCATTTAGGTGTTTCTGAAATTACAGCTGATCAATTGCGAAAAGCTAATGATGTTTATCCCGTTTCAGCTTTGGAAATAGGGTATTCTCTAGCTGATAGACAAATTGAAGCTGATCTTTTGCCAGCAGCCAAAGAACTAGGAATCGGTGTAGTGGCTTTTGCTAACACTGCAGAAGGTCTTCTTACCGGACAACTTTCTACTCCTCTAGCACCTGATGACTACAGGAACCATTTTACGAGGTTCCAAGGAGATAATTTGGTGAAAAACATAGAAAAAGTGAGTTGGTTTACCAAAATGGCACAAGAAAAGAAATGCTCTCCTACCCAATTGGCTATCGCTTGGGTTAATACTCAAGGTGAACATATTATGCCATTGGTAAGTATGAGTAGCAGATCTCGATTATCAGAAAATATTGAAGCTATGAAAATTACTTTCTCTGAGGAAGAAATGAATGCTTTAAACTCACACTTTGCACCTGGTGCTATTGTAGGTAATACTTACTTACAGCGTTGAGGTTTTCATAGTTTTTATTATCTTTAATTTTAGTGGAAAACCCAACAGAAATAATTCCGGGAGTAATATTTTACTCTTACTTATCTGAGAAGAGAAAAGAAAAAGTTTGCTTTTTTGAGCACAGTACATTGGTATTGCAAGTTGATGGTGAGTTTAATCTAAAAACAACAAGCCAGAAAATTTCTATGCAAAAAGGTGAAATGCTATTGATAAGAAAAAACCAATTAGCAGAACTCATCAAAATACCTGGTGATAGCGGCTCATATCAAACTATTGTACTCTGCCTACACGAAGAGTTACTTAGAACTATTGCTCTTGAAGAGAAAATTGGGCTCACTCAAAAATACCTTGGTGAGCCTAATATCCTAATCCCATCTAATGATTATTTAAGTGGATATTTTGAATCTATTGTGCCATATGTTCAACATTCAGAAGAAAAACTTGCCAAATCACTTGGGTTATTAAAAGTGAAAGAAGCAGTACAATTGCTGCTTTACACCAAGTCAGAATTAAAAGAAGCTCTTTTTGACTTTTCAGAACCTCACAAAATCAATCTGGAAAAATTCATGATGAGTAATTTTCATTATAATATTCCACTCGAACAATTTGCTCGACTAACAGGTAGAAGTTTGGCTAGTTTTAAAAGAGATTTCCAAAAATCGTTTGGAGAATCTCCACGACAGTGGCTCCAAAAAAAGCGATTAAACGAAGCTCGCTACCTAATCGAAAAAAAAGGCCTCAAACCATCTGTTATTTATCTCGATCTAGGCTTCGAAAGTTTATCTCACTTCTCACATGCTTTCAAGAAAGAATTCGGTATAGCACCATCAAAGTGGTTTGCAGCGTAATCATAATAAGAGGCATATTTTAAATATTGATTAATCAGTTGGAGTAAAATTTAAATAAATTGAATAAAAAGATTTTATTTTCAATTATCGCAGGGAGCATACTTATACCATATTGTTGTGCTCTTATTTTGACTCAGATGTCTGGTCAATTAGTGATAATAATAATATATATACTTTCTCTGTTGGCTCTAGTTTATTCTACAATTAAATATGTGAAAATTACAGAATCAATATACTTAAAAAGTATTGCTGTAATGATATCCATATTTTCGGTGGTGTTGTTTCATTCTATGAGAAATCAGCTGTCAAAAACCAAATATTACATATATGTAAAGACGCATGAGGATACATTAAATAAATTTGTAGAAAAGATAAAAAGTGAAAGTAATATTTTTCATATGAGTTCTGGTGAAAGATCTCAAAAATCCTTGAACAATTTTAATGTGGTATATACTAGAAATGATAGGAATACATCAGATAATAAAATTTACATTGATGACATCTTGGAAAGAGAACAAATAGAAAAGAGCGTATATGATGATTTTAGAAAACAATTGATTTCGTTAGGTTTTCTAAGTTTTAGGATAAACTCCGATAGTTCGATTACTTTTATTGTAGATGGTTATCTTGATGATGTGTATGGTATTCAATATTTTGATAAACAGTTAGATCATACTCAAACTAACTTTAAGTTCAACCAAAAAAATAAGATAGTAGATGATTGGTATATATATTAATCTATGAACTCCTTTTTGAAATAAAAAAAGAAATTCTATCAAAATCCCTTCTTGAATTTTTCTTTGCTTGTCCAATTCCATTATTGATTGAATCTGCATACTCTATATTAAATATCCCATTTATATCATCTTATAAAATACTTAAAGTATCTACTACTTAACCTATTACCCTTTTAATCACCTTACTTGTAAGATAAAAGACTCGAAACCAATGTATTATTATTCAACTTAAAATTACTAGTTTTATCACCTAATAAATAGTTTTTCGCCTCTTCTCTATTATTAAATAGCTTGGTATTTACTTTTCGTAAATCAGCGTTATTTACCATTTTTCGTACACTTCGTCTATGCAATACGTCTTCATTGACTATGATAGCCACTTTTTTTGCATGATATTCTGCGTGCTTAGCTAAAACGCCAGATAACCAATCGTGTAACGTTGAATATCCTTTGAAGCTAAATTGACTCTCATCGATAAACATTTTCTCACATTTATATTGATTTTGATATTTTATGAATGTTAAAAAATCAGATTGGTATTGAGCTCTTTGCATTGCATGAGTAGAAGGAGTCCAAATGATCTCCATGAGATTTAAAGAGGGATAATAATTCAAGATCAAAAAAGAACTCTCATAAATTGTTTTCATAGTAATTAGGTTAAGTCAAGCTTAACAAAGTAGATAGTTTATACTTTGTTATATTTTAAATATCACTATAAAAAACTTGATTTCTTATATGCACTTTTAACCATTTTATAATTATTGAGAATAAACCTTTTTTTATCTTAATAAATCTTGAAATTATCAAAATAGAATCGTCCTCACCTCATTTTTTCGTGTTACAAATCTTACCAAAGTGCTGTCTTATAAGAAGTATGCAAACAATTATTAAAGAAATATAATACGTTGTTATAACTTACATTTAATCGCGTTTAATAAATTATCTTTAACTAATTAAAGATGTATCTTTCATTAGAATCATATAGATATGAAAAGTGCAGGCAGCGATACAGTAGATTTGAAAGAGTTAGACATTAATACAGATAGTGGCTTTCAACGTGAAATTAGACTCAACAATATTCTCACAAGAATTAACACTATTTTTATGCTGCTTTTATTAGCAGTTCCTCCGATTAGAGATCAGATTACTTTTATCATCGATATTATAGTTTCTGTAATTTTAGGTATAATAGTATTGCTATTAAATAAAACAGGTAAATATTACTATGCCCGTTTTATTTCTAATATATGCATTTTACCACTTCATTTTTTTGCCATTCTATTTGCAAGAGAACTTTTCCCATTTATGTATGATATTTTTTCATACGCGATACTCGCATACCTTATTTATCCAATTTTCACGCTTGATTATACCAAGGAAAAACGAGTATTCATATTGGCTATTACGATCAATCTTATCTTGCTAATAGTTCATGAAATGGCTTTTTCTCATTACAGTAGCAATTATCAAATTGATGATGAGACATTCATGATTTACAAAGCATTTCAGATTGTAACTTGGGTAATGATTGCATCTATATCCTTCACTTCTAAAATGATTAACATTAAAAGTGAAGCAAAAATGAAGGAAATTAATAAAGAATTACATAAGCTAAACTTGCAAAACAATGAAAACCTAAAAGAAATAGCTACACTAAATGAGGAAATTGTAGCTCAAAATGAAGATCTTATAATGAAACAGGAACAGTTATTTGTTAATAATATTCATATTGAGGAGCAAAATTTTAAACTCAAAGAATATCAACAACAATTAGAAGATCAACTAGCTGAAATTACTGTTACACAAACTAAACTTGAAAATAAAGAAGCTGTAAACCAGAGTATTTTAAGAACCATTCGGCAAAATTTTCATTCCACCGAATTCGACTTAGATGGCAATATATTGCATATTTCACCAATGATTAGTAAGCATCTAAATGCAGACCCCGGCGATCTAATAAATAAGAATATAGGTGAAATTTTTGCCAAATATATTATTTACCCCAAAAAATGGGACTTCTATGACGAATGGCGACACATACTTACTGGTGAATTGAAAAGTCAGAATTTTGTTTACAAATTTGGTGATCGTGAAGTACATGCGCATGTACATTATTCACCTATTCGAAATGCACAAGGCAAAATTATAATGATACTTTCAATCGGTGAAGACATAACTTCACTTGTAAATCAGCGAAAGGAAATCGAAAAAAGTAACAAAGTACTGCAGGCCCAAAAAGAAAAAATAAAAACAATAAACGACTCTCTGGAAATACGGGTAAATGAACGCACAGAAGAACTAAAAAAGAGAAATGCTCAGTTGGAGGAATATGCCTTTATAAATGCACACATACTGAGAGCTCCAGTTTCAAGTATTTCTGGCTTAATAAATTTGCTACATTACGAAAATCTACCAGTTAAGGAAACTGATTTATTTAAACATTTACTTACCGCATCCGATAAACTTAATGAAGTAGTAGGGCAAATTAATACTGCTATTGAACAAAATGCCGAAATGAACCGGAAAGATTTTAATCATTAGCTTCTTTAAAAACGTATTATTCCCCTTTTAAACCTTTTACTGGATTAGATAAAACCACTTTTCTTATCTGAGTAGAAACTACAAATAACAATGTAAACATGAGTATTGATATTGATAAGATAATGCCAGTAAACCCTAATGGTATTGGATAAGCATACATATAAACTATCAATTTTTTGATTAAAATATAGCTAACAGGCCCACCAACTAACATAGCTATTGAGCTCAATAACCAATACTCTTTGGTAATGCTTACTACAATGTTTATAAAGTCTGCTCCTAGAATTTTTCTTATGCTAAATTCTTTTACTCTTCCAGAAATATTTAATGTAACCAATCCATATAAACCTAATCCTGCTAACAAAATAGCTACAAAAGCAATCGATCTTGTAAACTCGTTTTGTATTTCTAAATCATTAAAAAATGTACCCCAAACATCTTCTTGGTAACCACCAATAAATGGAATTTCTGGAAACAAATTAGACCAATTTGCTTGCATCACTTCATAAATATGCTTCTGTTTTTTGTGATCAACTTTTACACTTAAGTATGCATACTCTTCTTTATCGGCAACTGTAAAAATTGTGGGTTGAATCTCGTAATAGAAATTCTTGTTATGGAAATCTTTTAACACACCTATTATCTCAAATTTGCTATTATCTATCTCATATAGCTCTCCCAAAGGATTTTCTAAACCTAGGTTGTTCACCAGCAACTCGTTTACAATAATTGCCTTTCTATCATTTTCAGAATCTTCTTTAAAAAAGCGACCTTCTTTCAATTGTAAGCCAAGTGTTTCAAAATAATTCGCCTCTACAGCTAGGTGGTTTACCTCATATTCAAAATCAGTAAGGTGTAAAACTTTAATATCTTGCGTTTTTCCTAAATGGTGTTTAGAACCTGAGACAGAAAGAATTTTTGCATTCTGGTTTAATACATCCTCCATTCTTTCATATGCTGTATAATCTGGCACTTGCATGTAGACCACATTATCAGGACTATACCCCCATTGCTTTTGGTATAAAAACGAACTGTTTTGCGAAAACATAACAGCTCCAGTAATTAGAATACAAGCCAAAATCATTTGGATACCTAAGAAAAGCTTGGTAACTGTATTCTTTTTACCGAATTGAATGGAGTTCTTTAATATTTTGATAATACCAAATTGAGAAATGTAAATTGATGGATATAATCCAGATACTAAGCCTGTAAATAATATCATTCCTAGTATAAAAAACCAAAGCTTTTGATCTACAAGTGAGATTTCTAATGGCCTTGACGTAAGCTCCACAAACCATGGAATAAATACAGTAACTGCCAAAAATAAACCTAACAAGCTTGCGGCAAAAGTTAAAATAAGGTTTTCGGTTAAAAACTGGGTGATCACTTTATTTCTGCTAGCACCCATCACTTTTCTCACACCAATTTCTCTTAACCTTTTAGTTGCAGATACTATAGCAATGTTTATATAATTGAAGCAAGCCAATAACAACATAAACAGACCTATTAGCGGCAATGCAATTTGTGCTTCAAGCGGTGGATTCATCGAAATATCATTCTTTATTGCACCAGAATTTTTATACAAATCAGCTAAAGCGACAAATTCGAATGAACTTACTGGCCAGTCTTTTTCTGCCTCATTTTGCAGATTCACATACTTCTCAATACTATTTTCAATAGGAATAATATCAGATGGATTTTCAACTTGAATTAATGTAGCGCTTATAAAAGTATTCCAAGCATAAAAATCGTAATTGGGCAAGCTTAGTTTTAAGTTTTCAAAATTGACTAAGAAATCGAAATGAATGGCATGAGCTTTCGGAAAATCTTCTGCAACACCTGTTACTTTAAATGCTTTATTTTCTCCATTGCTGAATATCATAGACAAATCTTTTCCGATTGGATTGGTCTCTCCAAAATACTTTAATGCCATTTCTGAACTAAGGACAATACTACTCGCATCGCTAAGAGTTTGTGGACTTCCCCACTTTAATGGGAAAGTGAACATTTCTAGAAAAGCAGCATCTGTAAAGCGAACTTGTTCTTGAAAAACATGATCTTCGTACTTTAAAACAACTTGTTGATCTTCTACTCTACAAAACTTTTTTACTTGCTCAAAATCTGATTTTAATACTTCGCCTAATACTTGTGGAGAGGTTCCATATTTTTCATTTACATTATCTCGATCAATTAAAGATGTAGCTAGAAAAACTTTATCTTTATTCTGATGGAAATTATCGATACCATAAGCATATTCAATAAAAGCATAAACAACTACACAAATACCAATGGCCACAGATAAACCAACTATGTTAATAAATGAATTGAGCGGATGTTTTAACAAGTTTCTAATAGAGATTTTGTAATAGTTACTGAACATGGCCAAGCTATTGAATGATGAGAAAGCATTTGAATTTTTTAGTAATGTAGGTCTGAGTAATTTTAATATTTCCCACATGTACATTCTTTTGGCTTTATTTACTGAATATTGCTCAACATTTTCCAGATATATCTCTTCCATATCACCTTCTATTTCTTCCAAATACTCATCTTTTAAGAAAAATCTTAAGATGGCTAAAGGCCATTTTGGAGGTAAATTATTAGGTGAGTTTTTCATTATATCTTCTTTTTGTTCAGTATATAACACTATATTTTTCGTAATTGCAGTAAATATATAATTAAAGTATATTATTCGCAATTGCAGTTTTTATATTTTATGATAAAGAATTACAAAATGAACTCTAATACAACATAGTCCAACAGATCATTTAGCTAATTGGCAAAACTGACCTGATTGGTTTACACTTTCTGAAATACTATTACTACTAAGAAATGTGTAGATAGTATTGCTAATCAACTAGATTAATTGGATATTAGTAATCAAATGATGCGCACATGCATCTTTATTAAATGTTGTGTTCGCAAGAATATGAAATTGATAATACTGAATATTTCATCTTTATATATACTAGTACATTATGAAAAAGCGGTTACTTTTTGCTTTGTTAACTCTGTTCTGCATTAGTTGCGAAAAAGATGAAATTGATCTAGACAATCCTGATGTGCAAAAATTTGTGCAACAAATTAAAAGTGGAACCTACAATCTCTACGAGAAAGGCGAAAATGGAGAAGATTTATGGTTGCAAATGCCAAATTTCACGAAAAATAATATTCAAGCTCTAATTGAGCTCTCACAAGATACAACTCATATTGCTAAGTATCCTTTAAATCCGATATCATCTCGAACTCCTTTTCCTTCTGGTAGAGAATATTTGATTTTGGGAGAATGTTTGCTTTGGACAGTGGAAGGTATAAGAAATGATTATCGATATGGCTCGCTTGATCCTTACCTCATTGATACCGCTTTAAATGAAGATGAAAGATTTCAGGGACTAAAAGGAACAGAAATCTTAATGATTAATGATGTTTATAACACTTGGTGGAATAGCTTAAAAGACAAAGACTGGAAAAATACAAATCCATTGGAAAACACTTCTTATGTTTGGTATTAAAGAGGTACATCAATAAGAAATCAATGAATATTTTTAGTAAAATTATAGGTTTAATATCCAAAATCTATCCAGTAAAAAGAAAACAATCTACAAAGGAGGCTAGAACAACAGCAACTTCTAAAGATTATAGATACCTAAGTAATATATCATTTAGATCTCAGGAAAAAACTCCACCCAGACAAAGATTAATGAGACAACTAAAAGATCACAGAAATACTAATCATCCTCCTTTTGGGATGTAATTTTAGAAATTCTATCTTTCAAGTCCTTTCACATAATGTATCAAACAACTAATTGAAATTGAAGATAACCTTTAGTTAGGTCAATTCAGCTTCATATATTCTTTATTAAGTATTTCTGCCTTTTGCCTTAAGGTAATTACTTATAAATTAGAGTTATTAGCAAATTCCACTTTATAACTTCTAGGAATTAACACAATTAAATAAATTGAAAATGAAATTTAGATTTTTTGCTCTTCTGGTTATGTCCACATTTACCTTATTAGTAAATGCTCAGAATACTGAATTTGCAAAACCTCCAGGCGTAGTTATTTACAATTCTAAAGCTGTTAGTCATAAATATATTGGTTCGCCAAGTATCACGATATTGAATAATGGTACATATATCGCTTCACATGATCAATTCGGAGACTTACTTTCAGATAGTTTTATCTATGAGTCTAAAGATAAAGGAGAAACATGGACTCGAATTGCCGAAATAAAACATTTAAACTGGGGCAAATTATTTACAAAAGGCAAAGACCTTTTTTTACTTGGAGTTCGCCCTAAAGGAAAAGCCGGATATGGAGACGTTGTAATATTAAAATCATTAGATGGTGGCCACAATTGGAGCTCTCCTATCGATGGCGAATCTGGATTACTTTTAGAAGGATTTTACCATACTGCTCCAGTGCCAGTTGTCTTTGACAAGGGTAAAATCTGGAAAGCAATGGAATCTAGAGATCAATTAGATGGATGGGGTAATTTTTCAGCTTTTGTAATGTCGGTTAATACTGATGTCGATTTGCTAAAAGCAGAAAATTGGTCAGTTACTAATAAATTGAACTATGATGAAAAGTACTTGAAAGGAGCTTCAGCTTGGCTAGAGGGAAATGTAGTTGCCGCTAAAGATGGAAGTCTTAAAAATATACTTCGTTTGCATTACCCCGAAGATGATAAAGCTGCTATGTTAGATGTAGCTAAAGATGACATGACAATTTCATTTAACCAAATAATTGATTTGCCCGGAGCAACCAAAAAGTTTCATATATTGTATGATAAAAAATCAAAGAAATATTGGACACTGAGCAATCACATATTGAAAGAAGACAGAGGCGGAAATGTAGAACGAACGCGGAATACTATAGCATTAGCCTATTCTAATGATTTAAAAAATTGGCAAA
>PBYL01000251.1 GCA_002729595.1 Thalassovita sp.
TAGTGTCGATGAATGTGTATTCTAATTTATTTGAAGATCCAGAAAAAGCTTCTCAAAGGGTATTAATGTTAAGAGAAGAGTTAGCAAAGGAAGAAGCGATTGAAAGTGTATCTTTAAGCCAGAATATGCCGGGTAAATACTGGGATTCTTATAACTGGTATGCAAATAGTGATTCGATGGGGCCAGAAGGTATCCAGCTCAAACAAGTTGTAGTAGATAAGAATTACTTCGATTTATTAGACATTAAAATAGCTCACGGTAGAAATTTTTCAGATTCCATCAAATCTGATGAAACGGCTATCATTATTAATGAATCAGCTTTTGAGAAATTAGGATGGAAAGACCTCAACGATAAATACTTATCTGAAGGTGGAGACAATCAGAAATATCCGGTAGTAGGAGTGGTAGAAGATTACCATTATCGCTCGCTCAAAGAATCTATCGAACCACTAATACATTATTATAGTCCGAAGAGTACCAGTAAGCTTCTGGTAAAACTGAAAGCCGGCAGAATAGGAGATGGCTTGCAAATTTTAGAAGATTCTTGGGCATCTTTAGGTGCATACGAGCCTTTTGAATATGTATTTGTTGATGAAGAATTTAACGAATTATATAAAACCCAAGACCGTTTAGAGATGACAGCAACTGTGTTTTCTGGCATTGCAGTGATATTGGCGCTTTTAGGTTTGTTTAGTATTACCTCTTTTATGCTTCAAAAGAGAAAGAAAGAAGTTGGGGTGAGAAAAGTATTGGGTGCTACTTTCATGGAAATCATATTATTGCTCTCAAAAAGGTTTGCCCTATTAGTTGTGTTGGCTTTCGCTTTAGCTGTGCCAGTAATTTACTTAATGGCCAATGAGTTTTTATCTGAGTTTACTTACAAAATGGAGTTAACGCCTGTAATTTTTATTCTTTCGGGTATTGGAGTGCTTTTTTTATCGATGCTAATTGTTGGTTGGCAATCGGTTAATGCAGCCCACAATAACCCTATAGAATCTTTAAAAAGTGAGTAGCAATATTTTTCGAAAAATTTTTGAAGCCAGATAATTTATCTGGCTTTTTTGCTAAACATTAATTCTCAAATTTCGATTAATAGTATGAACCGATAAACCTTGATACTATGAGAATGCTGTTTAGATCGATATTAATAATAAGCTTGGGAATGTTTGCTATTGCAGCTTGCCAACCGAACACAAATAGACCTGTAGAAACCGTGAACGAAGATGAGTTTATTACTGGTAAAGTAAAAGAAGTGAAAAATGGGAAGGATGGGTATACAGCGAAATTGCTTACAAAAAGCGATGATGTTTATTATGCGACTATAAGTATTCCTAATTTAAATTCGAATGCATTTCAATATAAAATTCTCGAAGTAGGAGACAAGGTCTCAGTAAAAGGAGAGATTTGGGAAAATGGCGGTCAAAAATATATAACCGTTAGAGAAATAAAATGATAGAAAATCCGAAAAGTAATAGTTCTAGCTTTTCGGATTTTTTTTATTTAATAGCATTCAAAACTTCGTCTATCTTAATATTAATCTCTTCTAAACCTGCTAAGAAATAAGGCCTATCTTCTTGATGATCTTTTAACTTTTCTCTAAAGTTTCTAATAGTGGTTTTTAACTCTTCCAAAGAGAATAGCTCTAGAGATGTTTGAAACCAATGCACCGCAAAAGACACCTTATCTTCTGATAGATTTTCAATTGCTTCTGTCATTAATTTTCTAAACTCTTCGGCATCAGATTTTAATTGTGTGATAATGGCTGTTTTAAAGGTTTCGTTGCCATCAGCCATTTCTTCTAGTTTATCAAAAGAGATAATATTCTCATTTTTTACAATTGGCAGACTGCTTTCTATCTGGCTAGCAGTTAGTTCATGTTCTGTAATTACAGATTCATTAGAACTAGTTGATGAATAAGAAGTCTTTCTGCTCAGCCTTTTAATTTTTGAATACAGCTCATTCGGGTTAAATGGCTTAGTTACATACTCATTAAAACCAGTTTGCACTACTTTTTCCTTCACCTTAATCATTACTGAGGCTGTAAGTGCGATTATAGGCATCGTATTGATGTTTTCGTTTGGATGTTGCCTAATTCTTTTGGTGGCTTCGTACCCGTCCATTTCAGGCATTTGCAAATCCATTAAAATAATATCAAACTCCTCTTCCTCAATTTTTTCTAATGCAATTAGACCGTTATCAGCAAAGGTGATTTTGGTATTCCACTTACCTAAAAACTCACTTGCAACTAACTGATTAACAGCATTATCTTCAACAACTAAAATTCTTATTCCCCCTAAGTCTTTTTCTTCGTGAGTAAATACCAAAGAGCTTCTATGGCTAGTTTGAGTATTCTGGGCTTTTTTGAATCTAAGCGTAAAACTAAACTTACTGCCCTTGCCTTCTTCGCTTTCTACATAAACTTCGCTGCCTTGTAACTCAACTAGGTTTTTCACAATAGATAAACCAAGACCTGAGCCGCCAAACTTTCTGGTAATTTCTCCATTTGCCTGAGAGAATCGCTCAAAAATCATTTCCATTTTGTGTTTTGGAATTCCGATTCCAGAGTCTTCAATGGTGAAGTTGATATCCATATTGGTATCAGTTTCACTTAATACTTCAACTTCTACAGAGACAAAACCTTCTTCGGTGAATTTTAAAGCATTTCCCACCAAGTTGATTAATATTTGGCTTAATCTAGTTGGGTCGCCTAATACGATAGATGGAATGTCATTATCATATTTGATCTTTAGCTTAATATTCTTCTCCTCCGCTTTTAATTTGAGCGCGTGCTTAATTCCGTTGAGTAGTTCGAATAGATCAAAATCAATTTCTTCGAAAGAGATCATTCCAGACTCAATTTTATTGATATCCAGAATGTCATTTATAAGTGAGAGCAAGTTTTCAGCAGAGAACTTAAGGGTTTTAATTTTTTCGACCTGATGTTTTTGTGGATTATCTTGCATAAGCAAATGAGACATGCCAATTACAGCATTCATTGGTGTTCTAATCTCGTGGCTCATGGTAGATAGAAACTGTTCTTTAGCAATAGATGCTTCTTCTGCTTTTTTCTTAGCTTCGATAAGTTTTTCCTCGTTTTGTAATCTTCCAAAAGTAGATCCAGTCCAGTTTGCCAGCATTTTTATAAACTGAATATCGTATTTAGAAAAACCATCCAATTTAGGACTAGGAGACGAAAAATTGATAGTCCCAAAGAGTTTCCCATTTACATAAATAGGTGAGCTGATATAAGATTCTAGTTTGAAAGCTTCGTAGCAAGGATGCGAAGAATATTTAGAGTTTTTTACATAAGATATTGCTAGCGTATTGTTTGTTTTTATTACAATGCTACAAAAGGTTTGTCCTACAGGAAATACTGTTCCGGGTTCAATAGCGAAATTTGGATCATCTGAATGGAAGTAGATTACCTCATAATTTTCTTCATTTATTTTACTTATAATCCCTAATGGTAGCTGGAAATAATCACAAACTTTCTCTAAAGCGATTTGAATTTGTTCATCAAAGCTCAAATCAATATTGGAAGCTATTTCATTTAAAGACTCTAATCCCCTTTGGTAATAATGCGTATCGTTTTCAATCTTTTTACGCTCTGTTATATCTTGAATTGAACCGCGGATAAAAATATCATCATCTTCAACAAAAAATCTACCTGCTATTTCAACATGTTTTAATTCTCCGCTTGTAGTAAAAATAGAATGCTCAAATCTATCTATATTTAATTGGCTGCTTTTATACTCTTCAATTTTGCTATAATCAACATTGCCTATTCTGTCTCCTACAATTTTTTTAGATTCGGCAGGGAGTAATTCTAATACTTTACTTATCGTAATTTTTTCACCAATCGGTACTTCGTATATTCTATAGGTTTCGTCAGACCACTCAATTTCTCCAGATTTTACATTTAAGCTCCAAGTACCAAAATTGGTAATTTTTCCAGCTTCATTAAATACATGCATTCTTTCCTCCGCTTTTTGAAGAATGCTATCGTATTTATCTATTTTGCCTTTAAAATCCGCTTGCTCTTTTTCTAATTCTAATATTTTGATGGTGCTCTCAGTAATATCAGTATTACAGCCAATCATTCTTAAAGGACAACCTTTTTCATCTTTACTGATAATTTTTCCTTTACAATAAAGCCACTTAATAGAGCCATCTTTACAAAAGAATCGAGCTATACATGAGAATGGCACTTTTTCTCCACTTACTACATGTTCTTCAAAAGCTTTAGAAAGTTTGGAGTGGTCTTCTGGATGAATAATTTCTCTAAGATCGGAGGTTTTGTTGGGTAAATCTCCTTTTTTATAACCTAATTGGGCTAAGTAAGAATCACTTAAAGTGATAACATCATCTTTAAAACTCCAATCCCAAAATCCGGCATTTGTATTTTCAAGAATAGTATCAATAATCAGTTCCTGTTCCACGGATTTCTCCATCAGTTCCTGAATGTGTTTTTCTGTTGATTTATTGGTTTTATTAGCTTCGCTCATCTTTTCCATAGAGTAAAATTCTATTCTAAGCTCTGTTTTATTAAAAAACGGAAATGAGAATTGTACATTATTAAGTTTGATGCTTAACTAAAGCTTATTTAAGATATAAAATGGATTTTATTTATACAATGGCTAGTGTGCTTTGCTTATAAATAATAAATATTAGCTAGTAAATAGATGCCATTAAATAGTACTTTATAAGTAAAGATTAATTAAAATGATGGAATTTTAGCGAATAATTATAATGTATAGCAGAATTTTATTTTAGCATATTTAGCTAATGCCAACTTATATATAATTGCACTAATTTAATAATAGTATTGTACTGATATTTTTGAGAGTAGGGAATAGAGAATAGTTTAAAAAAAACAAGCAGAGGTATAAACCCCTGCCTGAGTTGATTTTTTAATGATTGGATTTAAATTTATTTGATACTATTAACTTGTATTTTTAATTCGCCACTTTCAAGTTCAGGAGAAGAGGCTTTTAGAGTAATTACTCCGTTTTCGTTTCCTTTAGTCTGTATGATTACTTGTGCTAGTCCATTAAACAATTTGCGTTTCCATTGCTTTGCTGGCGTATATACCTGAATACTGCCCGGTTGTTGGTTTGGAATATCCCACTCGTGTTTCTTTTTGAGTGGAGTACCAATAACTACAAATGTATTTTTACCATTCTTTAAGTGAGTTTTTGTAAGTTCAATTTCTGAGCGATTGCTCGCATCAGAAACTTTCTCAGCGATCAATTTACCATTGAGATATACTGCTTGCGAATTTGCAATATTTTGATAAAACCACTTGATAGAAGCATCATCACCAATTGCATCTGAAACTTCAAAAGAGCCAGTAAATATTTTCAATCCACTGGTGTCTTTGCTAAGTACTTCAGTAGAAATAGAAGGTATTAATTTATCGAGTTCTTTCTTACTTAGAGGGAGTTGTTCTACTGGGTTTAGCCCGATTACATGGTAATCTGGAACGAATGTTTCTTTTTCTAATGAGGTTGGATCACCATTACCCACACCAATTATTTTACCCGGTCCATCAATAGTAAAGTTAATCTCTGTATCTGCTGTAGGAATAGCATTTCCTTTTTTATCGAGCACTTCTACAGTTACCACAGCTACATCGTGATTATCAGCAGCTAAATTCAATTTGTTTGCAGATAATGTAATCTGTTCAGGGGTTCCAGTGGTTTTACGAACTTCAGTAAGCACCTTTTTACCATTTTTGTAGCCAACAGCTTTTACTGTTCCTGCTAGGTAAGGAACTTTCCACTCAAGATGGCCATTTTTCTCCATCTTTTTCTTACCTAACTTTTTGCCATTGAGAGAGAGTTCAACTTCATCGCAATTGCTATAAACCCAAACATCAATCATTTGGCCTTCTTTAACATCCCAATTCCAATGTGGTAAAATATGTAGCACAGGTTCATCTTGCCACCAAGATTTTAAGTAATAGACATTGTCTTTAGGGAAGCCGCATAAATCCATCATGCCAAAGTAAGAGGTAACAGATGGCCATGCATAAGGAGTTGGTTCACCACGATAATCAAAGCCTGTCCAAATGAACATACCTGCCAGGTAATCTCTTTCGTCGTAATATGTCCAACCACCTTCTATAGAATACCAATTTTCGCGAGGAGGTTGATCGTAAGCTGCTGCATAATGCTTGGTATCATCAGTGATATATTCACCTCTGGTTGCATAGGTTGAGCCCTCTTCTGTTCCCATACTTGGCTGATTAGGGAATTTTTTATGTTGCTCATCGGTGTTTCCATGCGGTAAGTAATTGTAACCCATAGTTTCAATCACAGTAGAAATACCGTATCCCCAGCCACCGCTAATGGCAGCATTTACAGGTCTAGTTGTATCAAGGGTTTTTACATAGTTTTGCATGGTTTGTGCAATCTTTGCCCCTTTTTCATTGCCCTCAATTGTCCACTCTTCATTACCTATAGACCATATAATTACAGATGGGTGATTTCTATCGCGATGAATTAATCTTTCAACTTCTTTTAATATATGTGCATTTGTGCCCATCAAACGATTTTCGTCGATAACCACCATACCTAAGCTATCGCAAATATCCAACAAACCGGGAGTAGGAGGGTTGTGCGAACTTCTATAAGCATTTGAGCCAAAAGACTTTAATTGCTTAACCCTATAAACTAATAACTCATCTGGAATGGCCACACCTACACCGGCGTGGTCTTGGTGGTTGTTCGTACCTTTAAGTTTTAGATGCTTTCCATTGAGGAAAAACCCTTTATCAGCATCAAAATGGATGGTGCGTATACCAAAGGTGGTTGCATACTCATCTATCACTTTTCCATCAGCTATTACTTCAGTAATTAGCTTGTGGAGGTAAGGGTCTTCTATCGACCATAAATGTGGATTAGAAACACTTAATTCTGCATCATATTTTCCTTCTAACATTGGAGCAAGTGTGCCTCCTTTAGTTTCAATTACAGCTAATTCTTCTCCATTTGCATTTAGTACTTTATGCTTAAAACTAAATGTCTTAGTTTCTTTTGCTTGGTTAATTATTTCGGCACTTACTTTAATTGTAGTTTTATCTTCTGCAACTTCAGTTCTTACAAAAGTACCATCTTTAGCAATGTGCAATGGATTGGTTTTTCTCAACCAAACATGTCTGTAAATTCCTCCACCTTCGTAATACCAACCTTCTTCTATACTCACATCAGCTCTTACAGCTATTACATTTTCTCCACCATAGTTGAGTAACTCAGTAATATTATGGCTAAAACTCTGGTAACCACTAGGTTCGTTGCCTAAGTAAAATCCATTTACCCAAACTTTTGCATCTCTAGAAACACCTTCAAAATCTATAAAAAACTGTTTGCCTTCATCAGCTTTATCAACAGAAAAGCTCTTGCGATACCAACCAACACTTACATTTGGGAAGTTTCTACCAACTGCTTTGTAACCGTGGCTATGGCTTCCTAAAGAATCGAATGGCTGCTCTACCACCCAATCGTGCGGTAGGTCTAGTTTTCTCCAAGATCTGTCGTCAAAATCTAAGGCTGAGGCTCCATCTCCATAACCGGCTTTTGCGAGGTAAGTAAAGTAACTGGTTCCGGTATTAAAATCTTTACTTAGGTCTGAGGGGTGGCCAAAGGCAAATTTCCAATTGGAATCGAATAGTATTTTTTCTCTGTGTTGATTTTGAGCATTGGCTACTTCAAAAATCAAAGGTAGCAGTATAATGATACCTGCAAAAATTCTCTTCATGTCTCACATTTTTAAATAAATATCCCTTCCCGCTTGAGAAGATTTCTTTAGGTAAATTTATATTACAGAAATTGTGTAAACCAGAATAAACACGCTCAGGAAACATTTCAACACTATCTATTAACAGAATGAACATTCCCACCTAAAATTCTTCTAATTTTTTATTACTGGATTTATTGGAAAAAAAGCTTTTTAAGGGCTAATATTGAGATATGGTTTACTATGAAAATATGGATTTACACTTTGCTAAAACACTGCCTCATAACAGTGTATACGCATTTAGTAATTCCTATTCTTTTCATCAGTATGTCATGAAATATACAGCTAATTTATCCTGCAAGGGCAGGAATACCTACTATTATTATCATCTATTATTTTACAAACGCGATCTCCGAAAAACTGCTAAAAACGGCGATTCGGATGCAAAAAAAACAAACACTTATGAAAAACAATTTTTTCAGATTAGCACAAAAAATCAGTTGTGCTTTAGGAGTATTGCTCCTTTATGCAAATCTGGTTAGCGCGCAGGAGTTAAGAGCTCCGGCTTATCCTCTGGTTACACACAATCCTTATTTTAGTATCTGGTCTATGGGTGATAAACTCAATGAGATTAACACCAAACATTGGACAGGTACAGACCATGCACTTACCGGTTTAATTAAGGTAGATGGCAAGGTTTATCGATTTATGGGGGCTGATGTAAAAGAATACATTTCTGTATTGCCGACTTCAGAAGACAAAGATTATTCGGTAGCCTATATCGACCATGCGCCTTCAGATAACAACTGGGCAAGTGTAGATTACAAACCAACAGGTTGGAAAGAAGGTAAAGCGCCATTTGGCGATCAGCCTAACAATGTAAATACTGTTTGGAAAAGCGAAGATTTGGTAACCAGACGTGTATTTGATTTGGCAGATAAAGACAAGAAAAAGCTTTATTTAAAACTCAAACACGACGACAATGTAAAGGTTTATTTAAACGGCGAAAAGATTTATGATGTAGTTGGTTGGACAGAAGAGTTCAAATATATTCCGATTGATGAAGCTGTAATTGCTAAATTAAAACCAACCAACAATGTGTTGGCTGTGTATGTGAAAAATACGGCTGGTGGCAGATGGTTAGATGCAGGTTTAGTGAGAGAAGCAGATCAGAAATTAGAGGTAAATTTAGCTGAGCAAACGTCTGTGAAATTAGAGGCAAACAGCACTTACTATTCGTTTACTTGTGGTCCTATAAACTTCGATGTAACGTTTACTTCTCCGCTGCTTATGAACGATCTTGATTTAATGAGCAGACCAGTAACTTACATTTCTGTAAAAGCTAAATCGATTAATAAGGAAGAACACGATGTAAAAGTTTACTTTGGAGCTTCTAGTAACATTGCTGTGAATAATCCATCGCAAAATGTGGAGGCATGGAAATACAAAGCAAATGACCTAGCTATTTTAAAAACTGGTACACAAGATCAACCTATGTTAAAAACCAAAGGTGACAATGTAAAAATCGATTGGGGATATTTTTATGTAGCCACTCCAGACTCAAAGAATGTAAAACAATATACAAGTTCTTTGGGTGATGCTTTGAGCTCTTTTGCGACCGAAAATGCATCTATCAAAGAAGAAAGCAAAGGCAGAAACATTGTTTTAAATACAGTGGTAGATTTAGAAAAAGTAAGTAGCAAAGCAAAAGAACAGTTGTTTATGTTGGCTTACGATGAGTTGTATTCTGTTCAGTATTTTGATGAAAAGTTAAAACCTTGGTGGAAAAACACTGCTGTAAATGAAATGGACGAATTGCTAAAAGTGGCTAAAAATGAATACAAGTCAATTATTAGCAAATGCGATGCTTTTGATGCTAAAGTGTATAAGGATTTAGAGAAAGTTGGTGGTAAAAAGTATGCAGACTTATGTGTGCTTTCTTACAGACAAGCCATCTCAGCTCATACTTTACTAAAAAGTCCTAAAGGAGAAATCTTATTCCTCTCTAAAGAAAACTTTAGTAATGGTTCTATCAATACGGTAGATGTAACCTATCCTTCGGCACCATTATTCTTAATTTACAATCCTGATTTGTTAAAGGGTATGTTGAATGGAATCTTTGAATATTCTGAGACGGGCAAGTGGAAAAAGCCATTCCCAGCGCACGATTTAGGTACTTATCCAGTAGCAACTGGACAAACATATGGAGAAGATATGCCGGTAGAAGAAGCAGGAAACATGATTATTTTAACTGCTGCCATTGTAAAAGCAGAAGGCAAAGCTGATTTCGCTAAAAAACATTGGGAAACACTTACTACTTGGGCTGAGTATTTAGGCAGTAAAGGTTTTGATCCGGGAAATCAGTTATGTACAGATGATTTTGCGGGCCATTTGGCTAGAAATGCTAACTTATCTTTAAAAGCAATTGTAGGTATTGGTTCTTATGCTTACATGGCAGAAATGATGGGGCAAGCAGAAACAGCTAAAACCTATAAAGAAATGGCAAAATCTATGGTTTCTAAATGGGCAGATTTGGCAGAGTCTGGCAATCACTATTCTCTTACTTTTGATAAGAAAGATTCTTGGAGCCAAAAGTATAATCTTGTTTGGGACAAAGTATTGGAGCTTGGCTTGTTTCCTCCTAGTATTGCCGAGAAAGAGATTGAATTCTATTTAGCAAACCAAAACAAATATGGATTGCCGCTAGATAGTAGAAAGACTTATACTAAATCAGATTGGATTATGTGGTCTGCCACATTAGCTTCTGATAAAAAAGACTTCGAAGCTTTAATTAAACCAATCTGGGATTATGCTAACGAAACACCAGCGCGAATTCCAATTAGCGATTGGCACGAAACTACTGATGCTCAAATACTTAACTTTAGAGCTCGCTCAGTTGTTGGAGGATATTATATGAAATTATTAGACGAAAAACTCTAATAACACTTACAAAAAATTAGTGAGAAGGCACAGCTATTTGAGTTGTGCCTTTTTTTTATGAATTTTATCAAAAAAGCTATAATAAATATAAAAAAAATACCATTAATAATATAAGCACAAATAACTTATAATAAACAACAAACATATCATGACTAGAGAGGAACAACTCGTCTTTTGTAACCAATGTACAAACCGTAAACTAGATTTAAAACAAGGCCTTGTATGTAGTATTACTGGCAGCAAAGCGGATTTTGAAGGTGAATGCCCCCAGTTTGTTAAAGACGAAAAAGTAAAGGAAAAGCCATTAGATAATGAACAAGCCCTCACCATGGATGATGTATCTCTAAGACTTTCAGGAGATATATTGGAATCTTTAAGAGCAGAGCAAAACTTAGTAAATGGTATCATCGCAGGTATTCTAGTAGGCTTATTAGGTGCAACAGTATGGTGTTTGGTAACAGTGAGTACTGGTTTTCAGATCGGTTACATGGCTGTGGCAATCGGTGCAGGTGTAGGTTTTGGGATTAGGTATTTCGGAAAAGGAATCGATCAGATTTTTGGAATTATTGGAGCAGCCATCGCGCTTTTTAGCTGTCTAATCGGAAACTTTCTATGTATTGTAAGCTATATGGCAGATGCAGAGGGATATTCTTTCTTCGAAACCTTGTTGTATTTCGATTACTATTACCTACCAGATGTAATGATAGAAACCTTCTCGCCGATGGATGTGGTATTTTATGGCATTGCTTTGTACGAAGGCTATAAGTTTTCTTTTAGAGCAATTACAGAGCAAGATATCGCCGATTTCAAAAACAAAGCAGCCTTAAAAAATAAAACCAATTCTATATGATTAGAAAACTACTATACTTTTTAGGGCTAGCAGTTATGTTGAATTCTTGTGTAACAGTAGGAATATTGACATCATCTGTTAACTCAAATGAGATAAAAGATATACAGTATTTTGAGCCTATTTCTTATGTAAATTATATTGAGAAGAGAGATTTAATGTTTTATAATGATTCACTTTCTGCCATAGGATATTATAAAGTGGATTCAGTTTTAGCAGCGAGATCGTCTAAATACAGGTTGTCTGAAAAGTTTATCGCTAAAAACGATAAAGAACAAGAAAGACTGGATTTTGAGATTTTAAGTGTAGTTGAAAGTATAGCTAAAAATAGGAGTTTATCTGGAGCGGTACTTCCACCAACTGTTAAAAAGGTTATTCGGAGAACTAATAACAGATTTGGTATGGCTGTTATTCATGTTGGATATTTAAGGAGTAGTGGCAATTATGCAGGTAAGTTGTTAAAGGCTTCATTAGGTATTCAAGATAATTATTTGTTTTGGGGAAGAACTAAAGTGTATATAGTAATTTTTGATACGCTGAACGAAAACCTTGCATTCTACGGCGAATCTTTTGGTTTAGAGGAAACTCATCCAACAAATTCTTACTCAATTTCAAAAAAGATAAACAAAATATTTAGAGTCTATTATTAATCAAACATATCTATCATCCAAGCTGATTGAGCCCTGAGCCAATCAGCTTTTTTTATTTATTTTTTTGCCGAGATAAACCCTATTAAAAGTCGCTATCACACCCCTCATATTATAAAATAACCTCGCATATTTGCAGTGGGCTATAAGAAACCAACTATCTCAGTACATATATAACAATGCCTAAATTCATATTTTAACATGGAAGTACAGAATGACTCAGTTGTTTCTGATGAAGTGAATATTCCAGCAGGTTCGATCTGGAAAAATATTAATGATGCGATTAAAGGAACCGATGCAGATTATACAAAGATAGACCTCAAAAAAGCGATTTTACTGTTAGCTGTTCCAATGATTTTGGAGTTAGTGATGGAATCTACTTTTGCTGTAGTAGACATCTATTTTGTAGGACAATTGGGTGCTTCTGCAGTAGCCACTGTGGGTTTAACAGAAACCTATTTGTTTTTACTCTATTCCATCGCAATGGGATTATCTACTGCCGTAACAGCTATAATTGCCCGAAGAGTTGGTGAAAAACAAAAAGAAGATGCAGGCAAGTCTGCCATTCAATCCATTTTTCTAGCGGTACTCATTTCATTGCCTTTTACAATTGGCGGTATCTTTTTCTCCCAAGAACTATTGGGTTTAATGGGAGCCGACCAGTGGAGCATTGATTATGGATATGGCTACACTCAGTGGATGCTTGGAGCCAATGTAGTAATTGTATTGCTATTTGTGATTAATGCAGTTTTTAGAGGAGCAGGAGATGCAGCTATTGCTATGCGTGTGTTGTGGATCGCTAATGGAATCAATATGGTGTTAGACCCACTTTTAATTTTTGGTTGGGGTCCTGTTCCTTCATTAGGGATTGATGGTGCTGCAATTGCCACTACAATCGGTAGAGCGATAGGTGTGGGAGTGCAGTTTTGGTTGCTCATAAAAGGAGGTAAACACATTAAAATTACCATGGAGCAGGTTTACTGGAATTCTAAAATTGTAGTAAATCTGATTAAAACCTCTTTGGGTGGCATAGGGCAAATGATTGTTTCTATGACTTCTTGGATTTTCTTAATGCGTATTATGGCTGATATTGGTAGTGAAGCTGTAGCAGGTTCTACTATTGCTTTAAGAATTATGCTTTTTACCATGATGCCAGCTTGGGGACTTTCAAACGCAGCAGCAACTTTGGTGGGTCAAAATCTTGGAGCTAATAATCCGGATAGGGCAGAGTCTACCGTTTGGAAGATCGGTTTTTATAATATGATATTTCTGGTCTCTGTGTCATTTGTCTACTATTTCTACAATGAAAACCTAATGGCTTTATTCACAGATAATGAAACAGTAATTATGATTGGTGGGGAATGGCTACGAATATTATCTTATTCTTACTTCGTTTATGGCTGGTGGATGGTTTCCGTACAAGCATTTAATGGCTCAGGCGATACAAAAACACCTACTTTATTAAACATTGTCTTTTTCTGGATGATCCAAATTCCTTTGTCTTACTGGTTGGCCATTGAGCTTGATTGGAAGCACTCTGGCGTGTTCTGGGGCGTATTTTTCTCAGAAACCGCTGTAGGATTGTTTACGCTTTGGTTGTTTAAAAAAGGAAAATGGAAAACAACCCAGGTATAAATGAATTGATTCTTGTATATTATGACTTATTAAGCCTGAAGTAAAATTCAGGTTTTTTTATACTCCTAAAAGTGTAGAAAAAGTGTTGAATAAAATCCACACTTTTGTAGATTATAACCTACACAATTACACAACTTTCAGATAAATACATACTTCTATTTAATTATCATTTTTTTTTAATCACCTTTCTGATTAGCTCAAGCCATATTTAAACAAATGTAAATTTTCCGGTTAGTATGTGGCACAAAAGTTTATCTATAATACAGCAAATAGAAGATAGATTTCATACTACCACACATTAATCAATCATATTAATTGGCTAAATAATTAAATGGAATCTATTAACACACTAACATTAGAAAATACGGAGGTGAATAATACTAATTTGAATCCTCCATACAAAGCAGCGCTATTACTAGGCTTAATTGGTAGTTCATTTTCAACTTTGTTCATCATTTTTGGACTCGGTAGAATTGGAGATAATCCATTGGTTGACTGGATGCATATTGGTGTATCTTATTTCGACCAATCAATTATTAGTGCAAACCCAGGTTGGGAAATTATAATGACTGGAGTATTTATGCATCAATCTGCAGATATGCTTTGGGCATTTGCTTTTTTTGGGCTTTTCTGGTTTTTTACAAGAAAGTTAACTCCACTTCAGATATTACTTGTAAGTATTCCTTGGGCAGTAATTACAGCAGCAATTGAATATTACACAGTATTAAACTGGTTACAACCACTAGGCTCTATGCCATTCTGGACAGCAATTCTTGTACACTTGGTTTCAAGCTCTGTTTATCCGGTTTTTCCATTGATAAGAAAATTGATGGGACATGCGAATTTAAAATATGTAAACTTCGCCGAAGAATGGTCTATAGTAATTTGTGTTGGTATGCTTGCTTTTGGAATGTTATGGGCTGTAGGTAACTACAAATTCATCGTAAATAATCAGTTTACCAAAATTTCTAAGAACAGACCAAATACTGAATTTGTACATGGTGTAACTGCACAGCAATCTGTTAGCATAGATTTAATAAGAAAAAGCATTCATCAATAGTATTTAGAATACAACAATCAATCTTCTAGAAATTAATTATCTGCTTAAGTAATTGATTTACAAGAAGTTCAATTTAACTGAAAGACGACTAACAAAATGAATCAACTAGTACAAAAGAAATCTAAAACCTCATATATACAAGAAACTGCGAGCAAGTTTTTAGACAGAGAAACTGCCGGTGGCTTGATACTGATTGCAGCCACCATATTGGCTTTAATAATCGGTAACTCAGCTTGGGCAGAAACTTATCACCATATACTTGAGGAAAAATTTCTATTTGGTTTTGCTGATTCACTCACTTTTGAACTCACCATAGAACAATGGATAAATGATGGCTTAATGGTCATCTTCTTTTTAGTAGCAGGTTTAGAGCTAAAGCGTGAGATTCTAGTTGGTGAACTTTCATCTTTTAAGAAAGCTTCTATGCCATTGCTTGCTGCCTTAGGTGGTATGCTGATGCCGGCAGTAATTTATACAATTTTTAATGCAGGTTCTGAGAATGCACATGGTTGGGGAGTACCCATGGCCACTGATATTGCTTACTCATTAGGTATAATCGGTTTGTTGGGCAAGAGGGTGCCTACACAGGTAAAAACCTTTTTAATTGCCTTAGCCATTGCCGACGATTTGGGAGCCATTCTGGTTATCGCCTTTTTCTATAGTAGTGATATTAGCTGGTTGCATTTAGGTATTTCTGGTGGACTTTTCGTAATGCTGATGGCTATGAACAAGTTCGGTTTTAAAAGCCTTTTCTGGTATATTCCCGTAGGTATTGTGCTTTGGTATTTTACTTTAAAAGGAGGTATTCACCCAACAATTGCCGGTGTATTGTTTGCGATTTCAATTCCAGTAAAGCCGAAATTAGATAGTAAAATTCTGAAAGATAGAACGGTGCAAAATGTGGAGAAACTCGAACATACAGACATAGAGCACCGAGATCCCATGCAAGATATTGAGCAGCGAGAGATTTTAGAAAGAATGAAAAAAGATACTAATAAATCTCGCCCACCACTTATCAAATTAGAAAATGCGCTCATCGAGTTTAATACCTTTTTTGTAATTCCCATTTTTGCTCTTGCCAATGCAGGAGTTGCGTTGGACATTAATATTATGGAAGTAATAACTGGCTCTGTCGGTTTAGGTATTATTCTAGGTTTAATTTTAGGTAAAGCACTGGGTATCAGTTTGTTTTCTTATGTAGGCTATAAGTTGGGCATTGCCGAATTAAACAAGTCAATTAGCTGGGGACACATTTTGGGCATTGGTTTTATAGCAGGTATCGGATTTACCATGTCTATCTTTATTACCAACTTGGCATTTAACGATCCAGAAGTAGTAAAGCTATCAAAAATAAGTATTCTAATAGCTTCACTAATTGCAGTAATAAATGGACTTGTAACTATGCTAATTATCAAGCCCAAAGAGCCAGTAACCTAATCTATTCCGACTTTAAGTAATCTATTGGTTTGTTTGAGCTGGTTTTAATGGTTTGGAAACTCACAGTAGCTACTGTAATAATCAGTAAAATTACTGCAGGTATTACAAATATGAGCCAGCCCAGATTTACTTTAAAAGCAAAGCTGTTTAGCCATTCTTGCGCAACAAAGTAAACAACAGGCAAAGTAATTAGATTGCTAAAAATGATCAGCTTTACCAAGTCTCTGGAAAAGAGTAAGATCATTCCTCTAATTTTTGCACCCAATACTTTTCGCACCGCAATTTCTTTAGTTCTTTGAGAAATCATAAAGGTAGAAAGGCCAAATAAACCTAATGCAGCCACTATTAATGCAAGGCTAGAGAAAAAGCCGAATACTTTACCAAATTGCTGATCAGCAGTATATTGTTTGTTGAAGAAATCGTCTAAGAAAAAGTATTCAAACTTATTCCCCGGAAATTTCTCTTTATATTCTTTCTCAATGTAACTGATCGTTTCTGGCAGGTTTTGCATCTTGAGGTTAATTGTAAAATACTCTCCCAAATAAACAGGCACGGGGAAATAAATAATTGGGTCGAAATCGCTTTTTAAAGACCTTTGATGATAGTTGTCTAATACACCAACAATTTCTCCTTTTCTATCCGCTGGCCCTAAAGTGAAATAAATCAGTTGGTTAACTGCATCTTCAGGCTTAGCAAATCCTAGATCGTTTATAGCCTTCTTGTTCAGCATTATGGGTATAGGCTCTTTTCTATTGTCTATAGGATGGAGATTGTCATTATCATTAAAATTTCTGCCTGCTAAAAGTGAGATGCCGAAAGTTTCTATAAAGTTTTTATTAGTGTAAAAGTGATAAATTGTTTTATCGGCATCACTTGTCTCGTCGATTTTTCTCATCCCATTTAATTGAGAAATTTCTTCACCGGGGATGTTTTTAGTAGGAGCAAAGCTGTTTATTTCAGCATGTTCAAATAAAGCTGTTTGAAATGTTTCAAACCTATGTAGCATTGTTGAGTCACCCACTCTTGGAGATTGTACAATTAAAAGCTGATCTTGTGCATAACCCAAATCTTGTTTTCTCATAAACTCCACTTGCTTAAAAACCAAGAGGGTTCCTGCAATAAGTGCGACAGAGATGGTAAACTGAAATCCGACTAAAAATTTTCTTAATATAATGCCTCTCTTAGATCGATAAAACTTACCTTTTAAAACCGTAGCTTCTTTAAATGAAGAAAGTACAAAAGCAGGATAAAGGCTTGCAAAGAAAGAACCTAGCATAAAAATAGCAGCTAATACACCCCAGAAAAGCGGCTCTTGGAAAAGCAATATATCTTCTAAACGAGTTCCTATATTTTTGCCTGTAAGTAGGCTAAAGTAAGGCAAGGCAATTATTACGAAAACCACTGCTAGTAACACAGACAAAAGATTTACAATAACAGATTCAAACAAAAACTGAAAGATTAATTGTTTTCTTGAAGCCCCGATTACTTTTCTTAAACCAACCTCCTGTGCTCTTTCTATAGATTTAGAGGTAGACAAATTGATATAATTGATCCAAGCAATTACTAAAATAAGAAGGGCAATAACACTTAAAAAGTAAACAGTTTGCCTATTTGTGCGAATTTCTTGTTCTCTCCTTAAATGATTAGAGCCAAGTTGAATATCAGTAAGAGGTTGAACATAAAAGTGATATTGCTTATCGAGTTCCTTCATAATATCACCAAGATATTGATCTACTAAACCTGGTATTTTTGCTTCTAAATCTTGTTGGGTGGCAGTTGGTTTAAGCTTTATATAAGTATAGAATTCTGGCCATCGCCAATTCCATGCAGATTGCCAGTCACCTTGACCAAAATTTCGCATAAAAGCAGAGATCAACACATTGAATTTCACATGAGAATTCTCTGGGATATTCTTAAAAACTCCTGTAACTGTAAATGACCTAAAGCCATCAATAACTAAAGTTTTGCCCACTGGATTTATATCAGCAAAAAATTTCTCTGCTGTTGCCTCAGAAATCACAATCGAACTCATATCATTGAGCGCGGTAGTAGGGTCTCCATAGATAAATGGAAATGAAAACATGGTAAGAAAAGAAGGGTCTACATCGTAGGCTTTTTCTTCGTTAAAAACTGTTTTGTTTCCTACCGAATCTTCGTAGGTAATTCCGACAATGTTACCAGCAAAGATTGATTGAGGAACAATTCTCGCATACTCTTCTACTTCTGGAAAATCTGCTTTCATAGCTGGCCCAACTCCGGGGTGGTTGGTCGCCAAATCGTCCATATAAACTCGGTAAATACGATCACTATCGGTATGGAATTTATCGTAGCTGAGTTCAAATGCTACATATTGTAGAATAAGAAAACAAGCCGCTAAGCCTACAGATAGACCAAATACATTTACAATTGAGAATACTTTGTTTTTTAATGTATTCCGCCAAGAGATTACGAGGTAATTTTGAAATAAGCCAGTCATGCCGTGTAGGTTAGGGATAAAACTTTTTTTCTTAAAAGAAGAAGGTCTAAAGAATAGCAGTACCTCCCAGATAAATAAAAAGCGGGCTTTTTTGAGTCCTTTTTTCTTCACCCTGTGATAGAAAACTTCAAACAAATCGCCTTGTATTTCATCTAATAGATCGGGATTACAATACCATTCTAAAAAGCGATTAGCCCAACCTGGCGGAGCATTTTTATCAATATGTTTCTTATTATCATCCATTATTTAAGCCTAGTTTAGGGATGAGAGACCAAAGTTGTAGCCTGTTTTCTTTGATGTGTGAAATCACTTTGTAACCATAGGGTGTGGCTTCGTATAGTCTTTTTCTCCTGCCTCCTCGCTCAGAAGTAGATTCACCCATTTTAGATTTAACCATGCCTTTTGTTTCCAGTCTTTTTAATACAGTATGTATTGCCGGAATTGAGATTGTGTTGCCAGTTTTATCTTCGTAAGCTTCGGCTACAGAAACTCCGTAAGCTTCGTCTAATATCATTACTATTAATAAAACACTTTCCTCTAAGTTTCCCAGATTCTCCATTTTATTTGATTAATATTTGTATAACAAATATATAAAAATTACTTTTATATCATTAACATTTGTATAAAAAATAATTTTACTTGAGTATCGATTCATTTTTTATCTATAATATGGATCAGCTTAATACCACAAAAAAGGCTACTACCAAATAGAGGATATTAACAACAGTTCGACTTTTCTTTTGAAATAGTCAGTGCACTGTATTGCTCAAACACAAAAATTTTCAATCAGTAGTCTATGAAAAAGTTATGTTTACTCAGTCTTGTCTTTATTGCCTTTTCTTTCTTTAAACCAGCTTATGCAGAGATTATAAATGGCTATGATGAAGAAATAATACAGGCGCATAAAAATATTACCAATCTGGAATCTCTTAGAGAAGAAACGCTCAATAAAGCAGATCAACATTTTATCAATAAGGATATAAGCGCTTTGAATTTGCTGGTAAAAAAGCTCAGTAGAAACCAAAGAAAAACAGCTTATCTAATTAATCAATTGAAGGTGATAGACCCAAAGTTGTATTATCAAATAAACACGATAAGAGACCTAGAAGGCAATGAAACAGATGTGTATATAAAGGTAGTAGATGACCTTAAATGGAATTTTTTAGGGGCTACAAATGTGGCTCAAAGCGATTGTAATCCACATATTTATCATTCTGCGTATGGTGATACAACAGTAAGTGTCATGCTCACTTTTCCCTCAAAGGCAATAGCATTAAAAGTACTGGTACATGAGCTAGGGCATGTAAAATATCAGGTTCCGAATTTAGCTAGCTACATGGTTTTTTATCGGAAAGCATATTTCGGCAAAAACTATAATAGCAGAATTTATGGCCATTTAGAGTATGATCCTAGTCACCATTCTGTAAAGGAAACCCTCAAAACTTTTAGGCAGAAACAAACTGTGATAAAACAATATGCAAAACAGCAGAAGAAATCTGAAAATACATTGGTAAACTACAGATAGAGCATAAAAAAACTGCAATTTTTATATTAGAATATTAATTTTTTATTCGAAAAAAATTTGTTTCTAATTATTTTTTATGATATTTGGAGAAACTCAACCCGGGTGATATAAACACACATAAATTTATTTAAATACTTATTTCCTGATTGCTGAATCATACAATTAGGGTGAATTTATTGGGAATACAGTTTTTATTTCCTATATTCACAACATCCACAATTACTGAAATAACCATTATTTCCACTTCAGATCAATTTTAAATTACACTACCTAACAGTTTTTAATTTATACTAAGGAATTGATCAATTTTCCTTTTTTTCAAATAGCAATTCTTATATCAGCATTCATCTTTATTTAGATGCATTAATGCTGATTAACCAATACCACAATAATTATATAATCAACCAGTAATTTCGAATCTGATCGATTTTAAATTACAAGACTATTATTAAAAAAATAGAATTTTTTAGCAGGCATTTTTAGCAGAATTCCTTGCCTGACACCGTATGGCTTATTTCTTCCTTAGCACATTTATGCGCTAAAAGGAGGGTGCTATCTCTATGTACTATCGCTAACTATCTCGAACCTTCGACCAGTAATAACAAACTATACAATTAGTGTTCATTTTAATTTTTATTAAGTTATGAGGCAATTTTTACTATGTTGCACACTCATACTCTGTTGCATGAGTATGGTGGCAGCTCAGGACAGATCTGTCACTGGGCAAGTAATTTCTCAGGAAGATGATACCGCACTTCCGGGAGTGAATGTAATCATTAAAGGTACAAATATCGGAGCTGTAACCGATATAGATGGCAACTACCGAATCTTAGTCCCTTCTGATAATGCCACACTGGTTTTCTCTTACATAGGTTTTCAGCTACAAGAAGTTGAAGTAGGCTCCAGATCAAAGATTGATGTAACCATGAAAGTTGACGACGAAGTCTTGCAAGAAGTAGTGGTAAACGCACTCGGTTTCGAAATTGATAAAAGTAAAGCAGGTAGTTCATTCTCTCAAGTAGATGGAAACAAATTGGTAAACTCTGGCGAACCCAATTTGCTCAACAGTATGTCTGGTAAAGCATCTGGAATTAACATTGTTCAGAACAGTGGTGATCCGGGAGCAGGCTCTAGAATTGTAATTAGAGGAGCAACTTCTATTACCGGAAATATCCAACCGCTTATCGTAATAGATGGTATCCCGATTAACAACGAAACCCACTTTGGAGAAGGTTGGGGTGGAGCAAACTCGAACTCAGGTTCTGTGGGTAGTGGTGGCGGTGTTACCCAGCAATCTAGATTGAACGATATTAACCCAAGCGATATAGAATCGATGGAGATATTAAAAGGGGCTTCTGCAGCGGCACTTTGGGGAGCAAGAGCAGCAAATGGTGTAATTGTTATTACTACAAAAAAAGGTAAATCATTTACAGGTAAACCTTTCTCCATTCAGTTGAATTCTTCTGTATCATTCGACAGAATCAATAAAAAAATTCCTTTGAATCAAACATATGGTCAGGGTTATAACATGATGTTCAACGAATCTTCTGGTACATTCCAACGCTTTTCTTGGGGCGATAAAATTTCAGATAGACCGGGTGGTGCAGATGAATACATCACCGATCCAGCAAACGAAGACTACATAGGTTATTTTGAATCTCAAGATGGAAGTAAAATCTATCGAATTCCAGATGGAACAGCCAGTGATTTAAATGGTGGAAAAAATTCAAGATATACTGGCGATCCGCAAGATTATTTGTTTAAAACTGGTTTAACCTTTAATAATTCGATCTCTCTAAGCTCTGGTAATGATAAGGGCAATGTATACGTAAGTTTATCAAACATCAATCAAGATGGTATCATCAAAGAAAATAGTACTTACGAGCGAACCACTGCCAGATTAAATGCTACAAGATATATTGGTGAAAAAGTAACGGTATCTGCAAGTGCTGCTTACTCTAATACTATGTCAGATAGGATTCAGATGGGTTCTAACTTGAGTGGTTTGTTTTTAGGAGGCTTAAGAACACCACCGGACTTTGATGCGAGTGATTATTATGGTACATATTACGATGCCGAAGGAAACCAATTCCCGAATGTACAAAGACATTTTAGAAATCCTTGGGGCTCTAAATTTACAACAGGAGCTAATGGAGAGTTGTATTCTTCTGCCATTTACGACAATCCACTTTGGATGATGAATAACATTACCAGTACTGCAGAAGTAGACAGATTTATTGGTAAATTAGAATTAGGTGTAAATCCATTTGAATGGCTCAATTTAACAGCTAGATGGGGCTTAGACTCATATACTGATGGTCGAAAAGATTATTTCCCGGCCATTTCTGCTGGTGAAAACTCAGGAGGTCGCTATACCAAAGAAACCATACAAGAGCGCCAAATGAACTTTGATTTAATTGCGAACATGCAACATCGTTTCTCAGATAATTTCGAAATAAACGGTTTGGTGGGTACTTCGCTAAATCAGAGAGTTTTTGATGATCATGGACTAACCATACTTGCATTTACTAACCCAGATTCGCCACCAGTATTAAACAATGCTCCAGCCGGAAATTATCAAGGCTTAAGCAGCTTTGAAGAAATCCGCTCACAAAGTGTTTACGGCTCGGCTACTGTAGGTTTACTCAATCAAGTGTATATAACTGGAAGTTTAAGAGCAGATGCTTTCTCTACTTTGCCAGAAAATGACAATGTATTCTTATTTGGCGCTGTAGACGTTGCATGGCAGTTTCATAACCTAATTCCGCAAAACAACATTCTTACTTTTGGTAAAGCCAGAGTGAGTTATGGCGAAGTAGGTAGATCACCTTCACCATACATTACATCTACCGATATTATTATTCCTGATCCGAACTTTAGAGGTTATGGCGAAGGTTGGGGACCTGCTATTGACCCAGCTTCTTATGGCGGAGGTATTGCTCGAAGTAATGTTGCAGGGAACCCGAACATAGAGCCAGAAATTAAGAAAGAAATGGAAGTAGGTTTAGACTTAAGGTTTTTTAATGATAGGTTGAGTTTAACCGCCAATGCTTATAGCAATAAGGTTGAAAATGCAATTATTCAGGTTGATCAGCCACCTGCTACTGGTTTTGTTTCTCAAATTGCGAATGCAGCAACCATTGAGAATAAAGGGATAGAACTAGAAGCTTCATTGGATTTATTAAACAGAGATGGATTTAACTGGACAGCTTATGCTAACTGGACAAAAAACCGCAACGAAGTTACAGATATGTCTGGTGTAGAAAGTATCTCGCTAGGTGGTTTTAGTGGTACAAGTTCTAGAGCTGTATTAAATGAGCAACTTGGTGTAATTTGGGGTGTAGCATTTGAAAGAGACGAAGCTGGAAACTATGTTTTAGATGAGCAAGGCTTCCCAACACAAGCAAATACTCCAAAAGTAATTGGCGATCCTAATCCAGATTGGAGAGGTGGTATTGGTAGTAGATTCTCATTTAAAAATTTCTCATTAAATGTGTTATTTGAAACTAGTCAAGGAGCTGAAATGTGGAACGGTACACTAGGTGCTTTAACTTGGTTCGGTACTGCGGGCTTCACTACAAACACAGTAACGTTGACAGCAGATCAAGCAAATGCTTTACAAGTTTACAAAGAAGGTTTATTGGTTGATCCAGATAACCCAACAGTTTCTGCTTATTACCCACATGCACGAAATGATGATGGTACTTACACAGTAAGAGGTGAAGTAAAAGATTTTGGTGGAGGTGAAGTGTTTGTGGATGAAAACTGGTATGTATGGGGCTTAGGCTCTTCATTTACTGGCCCAGATGAAAGTAGTATAGAAGATGCTTCTTGGACTCGTTTACGTGAGCTTACACTTTCATACACATTCAATTCTCAGGCATTTAGAGACAAAACCAAACTTCAAAACCTAACACTTTCATTTACAGGTAGAAACTTGGCTCTTTGGACAGATTATTCTGGTGTTGACCCAGATACTAACCTAACTGGTGGTGGTAGAAATGCAATAGGTCTGGATTACTTCAATAACCCGGCAACCCGTTCATTCATCTTTAAACTTTCAGCTACTTATTAATCAGAATTGTTATGCGAAAACTTAAATATATTTTATCTATACTTTTGGTCGCTACAATGGGAACATCTTGTTCCAATTATGTAGATGGACTGCTAGACGACCCCAATAATGCTTCAGATGGTCCATTAAATGGCTTTGTACGAACAGCACTCTCTGTTTCAATTATTGCTCATGAAGGTGAAGATACCCGATTGGGTTGCATTTGGGCACAGCAATTTACAGGTTCTGCCTTGCAGTACAGTGGTTATAATATCTATAACATCACAGCCCAAGATTTTGATTGGGATAACAAGTATTATGGCACCATTCAAAATGCAGAATTAGCCATTGAGAAAGCTACTGAAGTAGACAATAGATTAGTTATTGGTATTATGCAGGTTGTAAAAGCACATACTTTTGCTTTGTTGGCAGCGGGTTATGGAGATATTCCATTTACTGAGGCTAATCAATTTGCAGACTTTCCCGATCCGCTTTACGACGACCAAATGTCTGTGTACTCTGGTGTTTTGTCTTTGATTGATGAAGCCATTGTGAATTTAGAAAGTGGAATAGGTACCACTGCTGGAGATTTTGTATATGATGGAAAAGCTGATAAATGGGTACAAGTAGCTAACACTTTAAAAGCTAGATTGTATTTACATACGGGCGATTATACCAGTGCAATTACAGCAGCAGAATCTGGAATTTTAGATCCTGCGGATAGTTATAATGCCTTGCATGTTGGCGGTTCATATAATGGTGATATAAATGTTTGGTACTCTTTCCAAGTACTGGATAGACCTGGAGATATGACAGCCAATAATGCTTATTTGCCTCAATTGCTTGATACAAGGAATGATATCTACAGAGGAAATGATAAGACTGATGAAAGCGCCAGATTCCAATATATGTTTGGTGATTTACCAGACGATGAAAGCTCTTATGATTTAAATATTGACGATGGTATGTTTACTTCTACCTCTTCATATCCTTTAATTACTTATGAAGAAAACTTATTAATTCTGGCAGAAGCAAAACTTAGAAATGCTGACACAGACGGTGCTTTAGAGGAATTAAATACATTGAGAAGCTATCTGGCAACCAAATTTGCGACAACTTACGACGATTATGTATTGGCAGATTTTGAAACTGGTGGCATCGAGCATGTTGATGGCAGCACAACAGAAAACTCTTTACTTATGGAGATAATTGAAGAGCGATATGTGACATTAGCTGCTCAAATGGAAGTTTTCAACGATTTGAGAAGAACTGATAATATGTTAGGTTTATCTCCAACTTCTGGCTCGCAATTTCCTAAGCGATTTTTGTATCCACAAGATGAGCTAAATACAAATGATAATGCACCCGATCCTATTCCAGGATTATTTGAAACCACAGACTTGTTTCAATAATTTCTCTCATTAAATAAAATTTAGAGGAGTCCTTTTTAGGGTTCCTCTATTTTTTTATCAAATCCACAAAAAATTGTTACTTTTAATTGATTTCCCCTTTTAATTAAAATTTACCCTAGTAAAATAAATGCTTGCTTCTTTATTCAGAATTAGAAAGTATAAAATTGCTGTGTTTCCAAATCATTATCAGCTATATGTAAAATTGGTTCGATTTGGAAAATACCAACCTTTAGATGGCACTAAAGTAACTTTCGATCCACAAGATTTAGATAGCCAACTCGAAGCGATGCAAAATATAGAAGTGATGAAGCAGCAATTGATTTTGAGACATAAACCTGAGTTTATCTAGAAAATTTCACTAGATTCAGCAGTCTATTTTAATGTTCTACAAAAGCTAATTCCATCTATTATGGAAAATGCAGCCATTAAATTTATCTCTCAGTTTATTACACTTAGCAAAGAGGAGGAAGAAATTCTTCTCAAATTGAACTTGGTAAAAGAATTTAAAAAAGGGACTATTCTTTTGAGAGAGGGTGAAATGGCTAAAAACTGCTATTTGGTTTTAAAAGGTTGTATCAGGTCTTATTATTTAGTAGATGGAGAAGAGAAAATCGCAGAGTTTTATACTGAGCATCAACCAGTTACACCAGTGAGTTACACTACTCAAAATCCCTCTGAATACTATTTAGAAACTTTAGAAGATTGTATACTTTCACTTGGTACACCAGCATCCACAGAAGAACTTATTAAGCAATTTCCCAGAATTGAAACAGTGAGTCTGCTCATTAGCAATCAGTTGTTAGTGAATAGCCAAGTATCATTCGATAATTACAGAAACCTTTCTCCCGAACAGCGTTATTTTAAGCTTCTCGAAACCAGACCAGATTTATGTAACAGAGTTCCTCAATATATGCTGGCGAGTTATTTAGGCATCCAACCGCAATCTTTAAGTAGAATCCGCAGAAGAATAAAAGAAAATAAGGTGTAAAGTTTCTTCGCTAATCCTTTATTAACTCAGGTTAATTGAATTGTTCATAAGTTATCACTCCTTTGTTGCAAACATCTTCACAAATATGAAAGTAGTTATTTGCACAAAATATGGAGCTCCTGAAGTATTACAAATTAGAGAAGTACCCAAACCGATACCAAAGCCTAATGAGCTTTTAATTAAGATTAAATCGACCACAGTTACAGTAGCAGATTTTCGGGCGAGAAGTTTTACCATACCGCTAATATTCTGGTTGCCAGCCAGATTAATGTTAGGTATTAGCAAACCTAGAAAATCAATTTTAGGTGTAGAACTCTCAGGAGTGATAGAAGCAGTAGGGAATCAGGTAAAGAACTTTAAGCAAGGAGACGAAGTATTTGCTGCCACACTAAACGAGTTTGGTGCTTACGCAGAATATATCTGTTTGGCAGAAACTAAAACTTTTGCGCTTAAACCTGCTCAATTATCTTTTAATGAAGCAGCAGCTATCCCAATTGGAGCCAGAACAGCTTTACACTATCTCAAAAAAGTAAAGTTGAAACAAGGTGAAAAAATCTTGATTTATGGAGCTTCAGGCAGTGTGGGTTCGTATGCTGTGCAGTTAGCCAAACATTTCGGCGCTGAAGTTACAGGAGTTTGCAGTAACAAAAATACAGGCTTGGTAAAAGCACTCGGAGTAGATAAAGTAATTGCTTACGATGAAGCTACATTCTTAAATCAATTAGAAATGTATGATGCCATATTTATCGCAGTAGATAAATGGGCTTTTAAAGAATGTAGTAAATTTTTAAAGAAAGGAGGGACGTATATAAACATCACTCAACCTATTAAAAGTCCAAAAATGATCTGGTCATCATTCACTAAAAACTTTAAATTTTTGATGGGTGAAAATGTGGATGAATCAGCAGAAAGTTTGACATGGTTGGCTAATCTTGCTGTGCAAAAAAAGCTCAAGCCGGTAATAGACAAAGTATATAAATTGGATGAAATTAGAGAGGCACATCACTATGTTGAAAGCGGGCATAAAAGAGGAAATGTAGTGATAGAAGTTAATTAAAAAGTGCTACTGATTAAGTGTGAATTTGATTATGAATAAATTGTCAATTTTAAATTAATTAAAAAAATAATGTTAAAACACTAAAATTTATAATCAATTGAATATCAGTTATATAATATATATTGAAATATAGATATATGTTTAAACAGTAATTAGTATTGTAATTTTATTGTTGCATAGGAAACAAAGTCAGTTTTATTGGAGTTTAATATACAGAAAATATTTAAACCTAAACAATAAACATACGATGAAAGACAAAGTTGTAGTGATCACAGGAGCAGCAATGGGATTAGGATTTGCTGTAGCGAAAGAACTGGCATCAAGGGGATCAAAATTAGTTCTTGTTGATTATAATGAGGAAAAGTTGAATGAGGCAAATGATGCAATTTTGAAAGACTTTCCAGAGACAAAAACTTTATTAGTAACAGCAGATGTATCTAGTGAAGAAGCTGTAAAAGCTTATGTAGACAAAACCGTAAAGGAATTTGGCAAAATCGATGGATTTTACAACAACGCTGGTATTGAAGGTAAACAAGCTCCTTTAACCGAATACGACGTAAATATATTTAAAAAGGTAATAGATATTAACCTGAATGGTGTTTATTACGGCTTGCGTTACATCATTCCTGTAATGCAAAAACAAAATTTTGGACGAATTGTTAACGTAGCTTCTGTTGGAGGTATAAGAGGTGTACTTAACCAAACTCCGTATGTAGCTAGTAAGCACGCTGTTTCTGGTATGACGAAACAAGCTGCCTTAGAATACGGTAAAGATGGAATTTTAACCAATGCCATTGCTCCAGGAGCTATTCTTACTCCAATGGTAGCAGAAGCTTTTAAACAGGTGAATCCAGAAGATCCTGCAAAAGCAGAAAAAGAATATGCATCTAGAAACCCAACTCGCAGATTAGGTAAGCCAGAAGAGGTTGCTAAGCTTGTAACATATTTATTAAGTGAAGAAAATGGCTATGTGAGTGGTCAAACCATAGCCATTGATGGTGGCGAATCTAATATGTATGGGAATGCATAAATTTAGTGTTCTATTGTAATATAAGCCTTAATCTTTTTTTAGATTAAGGCTTTTTTTATTTTGTACTTTTTTAATATATTGAAAAACATAAATATGAACTAACACGTGTTTAATAGTATGACAATCAGTAAATTGGGCAATGAAGATAAACATATTGGACCACAATAATATAGACCAAATTATAAAGATTGCCAATTGGTATTACGAGGAGTGGCAGACACCAGTAGACAAAACAGTCAATCGATTAATGCAAAAATCAGATAGTGATACCCTAGTGCAATTAACCATTACCATTGACGACGAACTCGTTGGTACAGGAGGCATACGAAACAAAGTAAATATCTTGAACAAGTATGAAAGCCTCACAAAGTACAAACCCTGGATTTCCCTTTTTTATGTGGCAAAAGAATACAGAAACCAAGGCATAGGTACCATCTTGTTAGATAAGATAGAGCAATATGCCAAAGAGATTAAACTCACCGATCTTTACCTTTATACCTTTACTGCTGAGTCTATGTACAAGCGCTGTGGCTGGAAGGTGATACAAAGAGTTATCTACAAAGATCACGATACAGCGATTATGCAGAAACTCTTATAACATATCTAAGCTTTGTTATTCTACTTCTCTTACACATAGACATCTCATTTTATTATTGGCAGAGGCAGATCTTTGTACGATTAAATATGGTCTATCTTGAGTAGTATAATAAGATTTAAGGTATACTCCATAGTAAGGATCACCAGTATATACGGCTTCTGTGGAGCTCCAATATTCAAACCTATGCTCATATGAATCTACTAGATGAAATTTGCTTACAATAGAATCTAATTCTACAATAGCTGGTAAATACCAATCATCATAACCATATGCGTTGAGTTCTGAACAAAAGATAGCTACTTGATTAAAAGCTTCTGGTGTATTTGTACTTGCATATCCATCTATTATAATTTCAGTATTACTTCTGCCATCAATTAAATTAAAAGCACCAAATTGTGGAGCAACTAAAATTGAGTGTTTATTTTGAGGAATAAATGCTTCAGTATAAACCATTAATTTCTTTTGCGGTAATTCTAAGGTTTTCAAACTGCTTGCAGTTTTAAATTCAAAAATATCACTATCATAAATAAATTTGTCGTGATCTTTAACTCTGATTTGCCAATAGATTTTGGTGTTTAATTCAAGCGCTTTACTTTCAGCATAAGTTCTATAGAAAATATTGGTATCTACCACTACCATTTGATCAGGATGTGTTCCAATTAACAGTTCATAATTGGTGTAATAGTCATCATTTAAATCTTGATCGTTCATTTGCAAGCCCCAATCAAACTGAAAACCTAATTCTACATTTTCAGCTCCATTAGGTGGATAGATAGCAATAACTTTAGTATTCGGGGAGGGTTCATCATCTTCGCAGCCGAATATGATAAGACCTAGAAATAAGATTTTGAGAAGAAACGATAGTTTCGTGATAGTTAAATTAATTTGTGTCATTGCGCTAGGGTTAGTTAATTATTGCGCATAATTAGCCCTATTTGATGAAAAAAAGAACATTTAACTCAAATTAATTACCATAAATTTGTCATTGTTTTTTCTAGTCGCACAATCATTTCTTGTATTTCATCTTCTGTAGAAGAAGCAAAACCCATGCGCATACCTAGTTTAGAAGTCTCTTGTTCGTCGCTATCCCAACAATAATCTGCTAGAGACAAATCGTGTTTAATGGCTTCTTCTCTCACCAAATCCCAACTGATATTTTTACGCAGCTTTACCCAAACAGCCATACCTCCTTCAGGTACTTCAAACTCAAAATATTTGTCTAATTTCTCTTTTAAAAGTGTGCAAAACAGATCACGTCTGGTTTTATAAATTTTCAAGGCTTTTTTACTGTGTCGCTGAATATCACCACTTTTTATCATGCGTGCCATTACGAGTTCTAACAAAGCATCTCCCTGCCTGTCAACCACTCTGCGGTAGCGAGCAGCTTCATCTACAAAATCTTGCGGAGCCACCAAATAACCAATTCTAATGGCTGGTGCTACAATCTTGCAAAGTGCTCCAATGTAAATCACATTACCTTCTGAATCTCCACTGGCTAAAGGCAAAATTGGCGCATTGTTATAATGGAAATCATAATCGTAGTCGTCTTCGATAATGGCGAAATGGTATCGCTGAGATAATTCTAGAAGATGCATTCTCCTTTGCGCCGAAAGTGTCACCGTTGTCGGATGGTGATGGTGCGAAGTGACATAGACTGCATGTATGGGCATTTGCTGGCAAAGCGCTTCAATTTCTTCGGTTACCAAACCATTTTTATCTACCGAAACTCGATTTAATTTGCCACCTGCTTCTGCAAAAGTTTTATTGGCTGAGCGATAATTACTTTTACCAATAATGATATTTTTGCCATCGGTTAACAGCAATTTGCTAGCAAGGTAAATCCCCATTTGGCTGCCCCGTGTAATCAATATATTTTCTGCTGAAATGTTAAGTCCCCGAGATTCATTTAGGTAATCTGTTAGTGTTTCTCGAAGCTCTCTATTGCCGTAGATAGAGCCATAAGCCAACAACTTTCGATTATACGATTTCTTAATAATATTTCTGTAAACCCTAGAAATTTCTTCAATGGGAGCGATGCGATTATCGGGCACGCCATCATCAATTGTGATAATACCTGCTGCAGTAGTGCTAATATCTGGACGGTAGAGATGAGGTCTTTCTTTAAAATGAAATGCGGCTTTAGTTTTCTTTAGCTGATTTTTCGGCACTTTAATGCGCTGTTTTTTTACAATCGGCAGAGCAGTATTTACAAAAGTACCTTTAGCAGGTGCTGTTTCGAGCCAACCTTGCGCAATTAATTCGTCATAAGCAGCAATCACCGTTTTTCTATGAATATTGAGTGTATCTGCCATTAATCTGGAGCCCGGAATTTTGCTAGCAGGTTGTAAAGTACCTTGTTTTATTAAGCTAATAAGCTGATTACACAACTGAATGTAAACAGGAGCAGGCAGATTTTTATCGAGTTTTACAATGGTTTTATAGGGAATCATAACCGGACTATTCAATATATAAAAACTGGATGGTTTAAATACACCGCTAAGCTATTACTTTTGGCTTAATCAATCAAATAAAGCTATTTATGGATACCAGTAAAGACAAAAAACATCATTATAATTTAACAGTGGCTTGGACAGGAAACAAAGGAGAAGGAACTCAAAATTATAGAACCTACGAGCGGAGTCATACTGTTTTTATAGAAAATAAAGCAGATATTTTATGTTCTTCTGATCCATCTTTTAGGGGCGATAAAACCAAACACAATCCGGAAGAATTGTTTCTGGCATCGCTTTCTGGTTGCCACATGTTATGGTTTTTACATTTATGCTCAGTGGCAGGCATTACTGTGGTGGAATATACTGATCAAGCAATTGGCACTATGATAGAAAACTCGAATGGTAGCGGATATTTTGAAGAAGTAACCCTAAAACCTAAGGTGGTTATTACAGATATAACTATGATTGAGAAAGCCAATGCGTTGCATCACGAAGCGAACAAGTATTGCTTTATAGCTAACTCTTGCAATTTTCCGGTAAAACACGAACCGATTTGTACAGTAAAAAATGATTAAATAAATAAGCATTAAGATGTCTAATTACGAAACTTCAGCTTTAAACAAAGTAGTAAGAGGCTCAAAAAGAGCAACTTATGATGTAGAAACCATCAATGAGATTTTAGATGCAAAATTTCTTTGCCACATTGCATTTACTTGGGAAGGCAAAGCGATTGTGTTGCCGATGGCTTATGGCAGATTTGAAGATAAAATTTACATACACGGATCATTAAAAAACAGAATGATGCTATGCTTGCTAGAGGCGGGTGAAGCAAGTATTTCGGTTACCCATTTAGATGGGTTGGTACTTGCCAGATCAGCATTTCACCATTCAGCTAATTACAGATCGGCTAACATTTTTGGGAGGGTTACAAAGCTAGAAGACCCAGAAGAAAAAATGGCTGCACTCAAGTGTATTCTCGACCATATGATTCCAAACCACTGGGATAACATTAGACAACCCAACGAGAAGGAGTTGAATGCCACTTTGGTAATCGAATTGACCATAGAAAGTGCTTCTGCTAAAATACGTGCCGAAGGAGCTGTGGATGAAAAAGCCGATTACGATTTACCTATTTGGGCAGGAGTGATTCCGATAAAAGAAGTAGCTCTTGCACAAGAAAGTGATGAGTTATTAAAAGGAACAGCCAAACAAGTTCCAGATGCTGTTTTAGAATATGTGAAGAGGAATTGTTGATTGTTTTTACTTTCATCTTCTCAAAAATCTAAAGTATTATAATTTATCCAACTCACCAACCACATTAGCGATGAGTCTTGCAGCTAGTGTGGCAGTTACATGGTCTATATCATAAGTAGGATTGTATTCGGCAATATCGAGTGCAACCAGCTTATTTTTGGAGATGATGTGTTTCAAAAGCTTAATAACGAAATTTGGATTGAAACCAAAAGGGGAGGGGGCACTCACTCCGGGAGAGTAAGGAGATGCAAATCCATCCAGATCAATGGTGAGATAGAGATAATCAATATCTGAAAGGAATTGATCGATTTGATGGGAAATATTAGTCAAATTTTCTAAGACACAATCTTCACTTAAAATAAAACTTGAGCCAGTTTTTTTTGCTGTTTCGAATAGCTCTAAGGTGTTTGCGTGCTGTTGAATTCCAACAGCCAGATATTTAGTCTGTGCTCCAAATTCATTTAAAATTTGCTGAAAAGGTGTGCCTGAGTTTGGCAAATCTTCGACTTGGCGTAGATCAAAATGTGCATCGAAATTTATGATTCCGAATTTTTTGTTTGGTTGATGTAGCGCATTGAAAATGCCTCTAAAATGTGCATAGGCAATATCGTGTCCTCCGCCTAGAGCAATTGGAAAACATTTATTCTTAATAATTCGCTCAATCTGGTTAGAGAAAACACTTTGGCAAGTTTCAAGGTCTGTGTCAATGCAAAAAACATTTCCAGCATCAGCTATTTTCAATTGCTCGAAATGGATGGGCAATTTAGCCAGTTTTTGTCGAATGGCATCAGGTCCTTTTTTCGCACCAATCCTTCCCTGATTTCTTCTTACACCTTCTTCACACTCATAACCAATAAAAACAATGTCCGGCTTATCAGACATGGATGTGGTGTCCAATAAGTCGATAAACCGGATTGTTTGATACCAGTATTGGGCATCGTTTGACGTTGTAGTTCTGCCTGTCCAAATAGATCGATCGGCAGTATTGTAGTTGGTAGTTAAATTATTTGGCATCCCTTTTTCCATACTTTTTCTGCTTGTAATTCTCCTTGATGGTAAAGTATCTCTCTGTAATCGTTGCAATTGAAAGCTATGAAATCAGCTAGGTTTCCGGCTTTCAATACACCTCGATCGAAAAGTTTTAAAGCTTTTGCTGCTCGAAAGGTAATGCCTGCAAATACTTCGGCAGCACTGAGTTTTTCGTAAGTTCCAAGTAAAGCTGCTTGGCTGAGCAAGTTTCCTTGTGGTGCGCTTCCCGGATTCCAGTCACTTGCAATAGCTAAGCCACAACCGGCATTCAAGAGCTTCCTCGCAGGGGAAAATGACATGCCTAATCCCATAGAAGCACCTGGCAATACTACCGGAATGGTTTCACTTTTAGCTAATCTCTCAATCTCTTCTTCTCCTGAAACTTCTAAGTGATCTACACTCACGGCTCCACAATCAACGGCTACTTTACTTCCTCCTGTACTAAATTGATCTCCGTGTACAGTCAACTCAAAACCTTGCTCTTTTAATTGATTCAAATAGAATTTTGCCCCCTCAGTACTGAAAGCATTTTGCTCTATAAAAATATCAAATCGAGAAGTCAAGTTTTCCGATTTGATTATTGGGACTAACTCATCTAAGATGAATTGTAGGTAAGTAGCTTCGTTTTGAAAATCTTTAGGGACAATATGAGCAGCTAAACAGGTACTGATCACATCAGATGGATGTTTTTCGCCTGCCTGCTTAATGGCTCGCAACATTTTCAATTCATCATCCAAACTCAAACCATAACCACTTTTAACCTCTACTGTGGTAATGCCTCTTTTTAGCAAAGTATCGAGCTTTTCAATCACATTTTGTTGCAAAGTTTCTAAACTA
>PBYL01000252.1 GCA_002729595.1 Thalassovita sp.
AAATACAACACCACAAGCTACAGAATCTCCGCAAATTGATGCGGGTACTTATGAGATATTAAAGCAGAGGCTGAAGCAAAGTGGCAATACACTACAAGAAAAACTAAACCAGCTAAACGAGGTAAGGAAAGAGACCTTTGGTAACATTCCAACTACCTTGTTAAAAACCGAGCGAATTAGCACAGAGAATAATTGTGTTCCCCGCGATATGATAGCGGTTGGCGACCATTTTATTTTTGGTTACAATGTGCATATAGGTTTAAAATCTGAGGTGGAAATATCTGATGTTTTCAGTGTTTATCAGTTCAGATCAGACGATGACAGCTTTCATGCAAAAGACCTTTCATTGCTTTCAGATGAGCGTTTTGCTGAGGATTTTCGTCAACTTTACAAATATTACAAGCATACAACTTTTTCTAAGTTTGTGGTTATTGGGCCGCACCTTTTCCTCAAATTTCAAACATCCAAAGACACAAGCAGTGTAAAAGCGTTTAAGTTTTTGGTTGAAGGAGGAAAGCTATCATACCTTGATAACCGCAGCGATCATGAAATAAAATATCCGGCACAGCACGAGTTTGAGTGGAAGAGAGCAAGCCGCGATCACCACAGAGAAGGGCAACACCCACACATTTCCATTATGGATAAAGTGTTTGTGGAAACCATTGGTGGTGACCTTACTATCAAAATTGAAGATAACACAGATACTGGAGAAGGAATTTATGCAGAAGAAGTAAGCCAACCAGAACAAACACTAGACGATGCAGAGATTTACTTTGCAGATTTGGGCAACCTGATTCTGCTCAAGATTAAACCTTATATGGAAGAGCGTTTTCGCTTTTTCGTATTCAATTATAAACTGGGCGAGGTACATAGAATCGATAGTATTAAAGATGCTTGTGTGCTTTTACCAGATGAGCAAGGCATTATTTATTCGCAAGGATATTATTTGCAAACCGGTGAGCTTAAAATTTACGATGAGAGCCTTACCGGAATGCGCTTCGAGAAAAAGAATATTTCTCCCAATGGCGAAGATTTTCAATATGTGTTCTACAATCCGGCTGAGGGCGATTATGTATTACTTTCTTATAACAGGATAGAACAAACAGTAGAAAGTCCGGTAATATGTAGCGGTTATTCTTTTTTTAGAAATGGTGAGTTGGTGTATTTTAAGGCAGATCATGAGCCTAAAAAACACCATGCCCTCCAACTGTGGCAAACTCCTTATGTGCATCCAGATTATGAGGTGCCTACTCAAAATGAAAGTTATCTATACAAAGTAGGTAACAAAGATATTGTGAGGGCAATGGCAGAGTGTAATGAGTTGCTAAAGCTCATTCAGAAGGAGGAGGCTTACACAACGCTTTATCAAGATGTAGCGAAGAAGTCAAGCGAAATTGGAGACAGCTATTACTGGATTGGCCACGAAGAGGCTTTCCAGATAGATACTGTTTTGCAGGAAATCCACCAAAACTCGGTGGTGGCAATTGAGGAGTTTGAGAAAGTAAGAAGAATTAAGAAAGCGACACTCGAAGCAGTTGGTAAGGTTTCTAAAGAAGCCAAAGAGTTAGTTGATAAAGTAAGAAGAAGGCAATACAAAGAGATCAACGATTTTGTTGAAACCCTTGCCAATATTCGTAGTATTCGTGGTGAAACGATTTCTCTCAAAGAGCTTCGCTATGCAGATATTCCGGCGATTGAAGAGCTAGAAAAACAACTAGCAGAGAGAAACGAAGAGGTTTCGCAAAAGTGTGTGGCTTTTCTCTTAGAAGAAAACTCACTGTTGCCTTACGAGCAAAAAGTCGTTGGGCAAAAAGATAAGATTGATGCAGTAAGCAAAGTGGCAGAAGCTGATCAAGTACAACAAGAAAACGATCAGATTGGGCAGGAGTTAGAGATGTTGATTGAGATTGTAAGTAATCTTAAGATTGATGATGCTACACAAACAACAGCCATCATCGATAACATTTCAGATATTTATGCTTCTCTTAACCAGGTAAAAGCCAAGCTAAAGCAGGTGCGTAAAAACCTCTTAGGCACTGAGGCGAAAGCCGAATTTGCTGCGCAATTGCGTTTAATTGGGCAGTCGGTAGTAAACTATCTGGATGTAAGCGACACTCCTCAGCGCTGTGAAGAATACATGACTAGGTTGATGGTGCAACTCGAAGAACTGGAAGGCAAATTTGCTGATTTCGATGAGTTTATTCCGCAACTAGCAGACAAGCGAGACGAAGTTTATCAAGCTTTTGAAAGCAAAAAACTGAGTCTTACTGAGCAGAGAAATAAGAAGGCGACATCACTGCAAAGTGCTGCTGATAGAATACTCAAAAGCATTGAGCATAAGGTGAAGTCTTTTAAAGAAGTAAGTGAGATTAATGCCTATTTCGCGGCTGATATCATGGTGCACAAAGTGCAAGAAATGATTACGCAGTTGCAATCTTTGGATGATAACGTGAAGGCAGATGACCTGCAAAGCAAACTGAATTCAACCAAAGAAGAGGCGGTAAGACAGTTAAAAGACAGGCAAGATTTATTTGCTGATGGAGAAAATGTAATCACCTTGGGTAAACACAAATTCTCTGTAAATGTGCAGTCGCTGGATGTGAGCTTGGTACAACGCGATGGCGATTTGTATTACCATCTTTCAGGAACCAATTTCTTTGAGAAAGCAGATTTGTCTGGAAACCATTTCCAGCCAGCTATTATGGTTCAAGATATTGTTTCTGAGAACAGTGATGTGTATAGGGCTGAATACTTGGCTTATCAATACTTAAAGCAAATTAAGAGAGATAAAGCACTAAGCGAGCATGCAGGTTTACCAGTAAAAGAACTAGCTACAAAGATTCAAACCTATATGGCACCTCGCTACCAAGAGGGTTACCAAAAAGGTGTGCATGATGCTGATGCAGCAATTTTACTGCAAAAGCTCATCGATCTGGAAAGTAGAATTGATTTGTTGAGGTTTATGCCCGATGTACGTGCCTGCGCTGCATTATGGTGGCAAGTGTTTGCAGAAGATGTAAAAGAAGGCGATAACAGCAAAGCTTTACTTCTGCATCGAATTCGTGGGCAAGCGGTTATTAGAAAGCTTTTTCCGAATAGCGAAGATCAGCAACAATTGATTGATGATTTAGCAACTGAAATCACTGCATTTGTAGAAAGTTCAGGATTGTTTACTGCTAGTATTGCTAAACAAGCAGCAAGTTACCTTACTTTAGAACTAGCTGAAAATGATACATTTACTATCAGTAGAGAAGCTGCATTTATTTACGAAGGTTTTACCAAAGACCTGAAAGAAAAAGATGCAGAAGCTGCTTATAAGCAGTCTGTTGCCTCATTAAAAGATATTCCAGAAGATGCTTTTACACTCATTTGCGACTGGTTAAAAGCATGGTTGCAAGGCCAAACTTCTGATGGTATTAGCAATGTAGCTACAAGTATTAATGAAGCCGCAGTGTTACTCTTCACCAATTCATTCGATAATGCGAATGTTTTGAATGTGGAAGTAGAACAGGCTATTGAAGGTTTAAGTGGTGAGCATAATTCTATAGAGAAGGGAAGTTATACGCTCAACTACCACAACTTTATGCAAAGGCTCAGCAAGTTTGAGAATGAAGTTGTGCCTGCTTACACGAAATTTCAAGAGCTTAAAAAATCGATGGTGGATAAATTCCGCCAGCAGATTAGGTTGGATGAGTTTAAGCCAAGGGTGTTGAGCTCTTTTGTGAGAAACCAGTTGGTAGACCAAGTGTATTTGCCTTTAATCGGTGATAACCTTGCCAAACAAATTGGTGTAGTAGGACATAACAAACGGACAGATTTAATGGGTATGTTGCTCTTAATTTCGCCTCCGGGTTATGGTAAAACTACGCTCATGGAGTACATCGCCAACAGAATCGGTTTGATTTTTATGAAGATAAACGGGCCAGCAATTGGGCACCAAGTAACCTCTCTCGATCCTGACGATGCCGGAAATGCCAGTGCCAGAGAAGAACTGAAAAAACTCAACCTTGCTTTTGAGATGGGCGACAATGTAATGGTGTATCTAGATGATATACAGCACTGTAACCCGGAGTTTTTACAAAAATTCATCTCACTTTGCGATGGTCAGAGAAAGATTGAAGGTGTGTACAAAGGCGTTCCGCAAACTTATGATCTAAGAGGAAAAAGGGTGTGTGTGGTAATGGCCGGAAACCCTTATACAGAAAGTGGCGAGAAGTTTAGAATTCCAGATATGTTGGCAAACAGAGCCGATACTTACAATCTGGGTGATATTATTGGCGATACAGAATCGCAATTCAAATTGAGTTATATCGAGAATGCGCTTACTTCTAATCCGGTATTAACCAAACTAGCAGTAAGAAGCCGTAAAGATATTCACACTGTTATTCGCTATGCAGAAACCGGCAATAGAGAAGGACTCGACTTTGAAGCCAATATGGAATCTGACGAACTCAACGAGTATGTAAGCGTGCTTTCTAAATTGTTGAAAATACGTGATGCAATTCTTAAGGTAAACTTGAAATACATCGAATCGGCAGCGCAGGCGGATGAATACCGTACTGAGCCAGCCTTTAAATTGCAAGGTTCTTACCGTAACATGAATAAACTGGCAGAGAAAGTTATGCCGGTAATGAATGAAAAAGAATTGCAAACATTGGTGCTTTCGCATTACGAAAATGAGTCGCAAACGCTTACTTCTGGTGCAGAAGCCAACATGCTAATATTTAAAGGCATGATGAACTGGCTAGATGAAGTTGCCCATAACCGTTGGGAAGAGATTAAAAAAGTATTCATGAAAAACCAGAAACAAAAAGGCTATGGTAGCAATAATCAAATGGCTGCTTTGTTAGAACAACTCGAATACTTTACAGAAAACCTCAAAGGCATAAAAGAGGCAATAGAAAAGAAATAAATTGAATACGTATAAAAGTTTAAAGGCAAGAACATTTATTTGTTCTTGCTTTTTTTGTTTTAGATGTTAAATTGGGGTTTTCTACCAATTAACTATGAAATAATGAAAAAAGCATTTTTTAACATCTTACTAACATTAAGCATTTCGCATCTAATCTTTTTACAATCAGTTGATGCACAATCTGCAGATTCTACTAGAGCAAAATCCATTGATGCCCGTGCTGAAGCAGCAACGCTTTTCAATCAACTACCTTTAGAAGAAAAAATAGAGACACTAATAGAAGATCTTTATAGAGATACTGTAAAGTTTAATCCGGATGATGTGCTTTTATATTCATCTACTTTAAAAAATAAAAATGCTTACAGCCCTTTGTTAATCATTAATTTTAATAGTCAAGAGAAGCCTGAGTTTTATAAATTAGATATTGTTGATGCTGTTTGTGTGAGAGATTTTGTGAAAAATTATTTACAAAGTGGTAAAATTAATTCTATGGTTAAGTATGATGGATCCTATTCTATTGCACTTTTTGGTGTAAGAGGAGTTGAGGGTGTAGTTACAATAGAAATAGAAGACATGGAAGGTATTAAAACAACCCAATGTGGATTTAGGCAAGGCTCTAATCTCCACAAATGGGAAGATGGCAAAATAGTTACTGCACCATGTGGATTAGCTAATACTTATCTTAAGAATAAGAATAGCAATAAGAAAGACTAAGCTTACTCACATTTTGTATCATATACAAAAACATGCTTAGCGAACTCTTTCCACATTAACTTGCCTTGGCTAAGCATGTCGCAGTCTTTAAAAACCATGTTATAACCATCTTTCTGGTATTTTCTTTTTGTAACCAGTATAGGTCTTTCACCATTTATAGATACAAGGTGCGATAGGTCTTCACCACCAGTTAAGCTAATAGAAGCGAAACTTAAATTTCCTGAGTCGTTAGCTTCACGGCGGGTGTATACCTTAATTTTAGAGTCGAATCCTGGGTTCACTAATTGAGCCAAGTCGTATACTTCTCTTTTTCCTGGTAATAATATACGCTCAAAAATTACCCATTCTGTTTCTACTGCTTTTAAAAAAGTAGTATCAGAAGCTTTTTTTAAAGTAGTTAATAGAGGCATGTCTTTATGTTTGGCTCCTACACCCGGTATAACACCCAGTGTTTGAATTTCTAACATCTTGTATTTAATTTTTCCTTGATCTGTTTTAATTGTAAAAGCCTCAAGAAGATCGCCATTTACAGAGTCTTTAAGAATAGAGCCATTAATAATTACCCCTTTCACTGTGTCACCCTGATTGGTAACTACATAGGCCTTATCGTTATTTAAGATCTGGTCTTGTGGTAATTGTTGAACAAAAAATTGAGCCTGCGAATACAAACTCACTAGCAATAAAGCGAAGAGAGATACAGATATTTTCATATGTGCAATTTGTTTTAAATAAAAACTTGTGAATAATTATTATACCTGCACTTCTTCTATTTATTATAGCCACTTAAAAATTATATTTGGTTGCAGTAGAAAAAAGTAAATTTTTTAAGTATTGGAAGCGATTATTTTCACAGGAATTCAGGGAAGCGGCAAATCAACCTTTTACAAAGAGTATTTCTTTAACACCCATATTCGCATTAGCCTCGACTTGCTAAATACCCGCAATAAGCAAAATCTATTTTTAGAAACCTGTTTTGCGACGCATTCAAAATTTGTGGTGGATAATACTAGCCCAACCATTGAAGATCGCAAGCTTTTTATAGATCAGGCTCGGGCTCGCAAGTATAAAATACTAGGTTATTATTTTAAGAGTACTTTAGATGATGCGCTAGAAAGAAATAACCAGCGTACAGGAAAACAAAGAATTCCGGAAGTGGGTGTTAAAGCTTGCTACAAAAAATTAGTTTTGCCCACCTACCAAGAAGGTTTTGATGAACTATATTCTGTAGAAATTAAAGACAATAAATTTATAATTAGCAACTGGCAAAATGAAGTTTAACGAGCTTGATAAGCAATTACGCATTTACGAAACTGCCCACGATTTTTGTGTGCCACCCAATATGTATATTGTGGCAAGAATTGATGGAAGAGGTTTTACGCACCTTACTAAAGAGAAACATGATTTTAAGCGTCCATTCGACGAGCGATTTAGAGACATAATGATGGAGACAGTTAGCCATTTAATGAATTGTGGCTTTAAGGTAACTTATGGATACACACAAAGCGATGAGATTTCTCTCTTATTCGATCTTAACGAAACTGCTTTTGCCCGTAAAACCAGAAAAATAAATTCGATTTTAGCTGGTGAGGCAAGTGCTAAGTTTTCTTTATTGCTAAATGATATGGGTGTGTTTGATTGCCGACTTTCTCAATTGCCTAGTGATAAATTAGTGGTCGATTATTTTAGATGGAGAAATGAAGATGCACATAGAAATGCATTAAATGCACACTGCTATTGGTTGTTGAGAGAGCAGGGTAAAACTGTGAAGGAAGCTACCAAAACAATAGAAGGCAAATCCACTGCATTTAAAAATGAATTACTTTTTCAAAATGGAATTAACTTTAACAATCTTCCACTTTGGCAAAAAAGAGGCATAGGGCTTTATTGGCATTCGGTAGAAAAACAAGGTTGGAATCCAGTAAAACAGCAAGAGGAAACTACTCTTAGAAAAGAGATTAAAGTGGATGATCAATTACCAATGGGTGATGCCTACAGTGAATTTATAAAAGGAATACTATAAGCAGACTAAACGTATTCCTTTCTTGTTCAAAGCGCTTATTCAATAATCGCTAAAATTGTTTTTCCAGTTTCTGTATTTCGGGAGATGCTTATTTGATGTTTCTCAAAGTTCATCGTATCTAAAAAGACTTTTGCTTCTTGTATGCTCAATATGTTATTATCAATCATTACACTATCTAAACCATACACATTAGATTTAGAAATACTTTTTAGCAGTTGTGTTTCTTCTTCGGAAGAAAGTTGTTGAGCAGGTACAGTAAATCCTAACTCGCCATTTTGAACATCTTCATTAAAAGCATCGTACTTTTTTACTTCTGGCTGAGTGGTTTGAGCAGTATATTGTTGGTTAGATGTGCAAGCAAAAAATGTTGATAAAACAAGAAGTGTGAACAGATGGATGTTTTTCATAGCTTAAACTCAAATTTTAGATAATCTAATTTTTGAGTAATTTATAAAAAGAATGTGGAGATACTAAAATTTGGGTTTTAAAAGGCCTTTTTTGAAAAAACTCTCATCTCTTAAATTTTCACAACTCTACAATATCCAGCTTTGCTGTAATTGTGATGTCACTATAGTTAGACGAGATAAATACTTCGTAGAATTCGGTAGTAATGTTTGTGATGTTCACGGTTAATGTATCATTTTTACTATCGCCGTATTTATCCCCTTTAAGCACTTTACGGTCGTATAGTTGATAAGTGCAGTTATCTAACCAATTTACTTTATAGCGCACTTTTACATTGTTTTCTAGATGCTCTTCAACTTGTTTATTCTTAGTTCTCGTAATGATGTGGGTACCAGTTTCTTGATTGCTAATCTTGAAAGTTCCTGTTTTTACATCTGTACAAATTGGCTCTGTTTGAAGGTTAAAAAGTGAAATCAGTAAAAAGAATACAAATAATAGTTTCATTGCTTAACTGTTGGACTTTAGCTTATAAATGAAATAACTGCCTCGTTGTTTTTGGCTGCTTCTGCGTAAAAAGATTTGAATTCGTCAAAAGATTCAAATAGCCATTCAATATTTTCAGGTTCATCCCAACACTCTGGGTATATGCTATTTTGTGTAAGAGCTTGACTAAGTTTATTTGGGTCAATATCAGCAATCGAAATTTTTTGTAGTGCTAAGTTGGTCTCTTTTACTTGAGTATTGTTAAGATACTGAACAGGACCATAACCAAAATCTTGTTCTGCATCAATTACTTGAAGTGTAAAAAAAGCTTTTGCTGCTGCAGTAGGTTTAGAGCTCAGATTTGCTAATGATGTACCACTTAAAATATAATGAATTCCTTCCCAGTTTTTTTCAAGGTCAAGTGTCGTTTCGTCTTCAAAAAAAATTTCAGAATCAATAAAGTCTGCAAGTTTTGTAGAATCTGCAAGAAATGATTTTAATGTTACTTCACTAATTCGAGCAACAATGCCGATCATACCCATAAGTATAAATTTATGTTTTTAAGCCTAAAATTAACTTTTGCAAACTTAACGAGTGGATTGAATAATGTAATATTATCTAGTGAGCAATTGCATTATTTTAATACTGTATTGTCAACTCTATAAAATTAAATTTGCTCCAATTTGATTGAATTTTGAAGAAAATAACCTGCATTTACACTCAGTATCTAAAATTTTAGCAAAAAAATAAGATTTTTCCAATAACCATAAGAGGGTGCAGAACAAAAGCGGTTTTATCTGGTTTTTCAGGAATATAGAAACTATTAACTCAAATAAGAACCAGTTGCTAAATCGAACAAACTATCATGTACAAAGAACATATTGCAGAAATTAATAAAATTATAAATGTACCTATAGAAGAGATTTGGGATGCGCTTATTAACCCAGAAAAAATTAAGCAGTACATGTATGGTACTAAGTCAACTTCTAACTGGAAAGAAGGCAGTAAAATAGAATGGGAGGGAGAGTTAGACGGAAAAACTTTTGAAGAAAAAGGAGTGATACTTTTAATGATTCCAGAAACTATGTTGCAGTACAATCGGTACAGGCTTTCTTCTAAACTCAACGATACCGCAGACAATTTTAAAACCATTACCATTGAGCTAACCAAAGAGCTAAATGGAGTTTTGGTAAATGTAAAAGAAGATAACAACCAAGACCTAGAAGATAAAAATTACACCGAACAGGTTTGGAATAAAATTCTCAACAACCTCAAAACACTGTTAGAAGAAAAAGAAAAGCACTGAGTCAATCAGTGCTTATAAAATTACTTGTTGTTATACACTCTGTTTTCTTGCTCTACCACTCTTATAAAAGTAGTACGCTTGGTAAGCTCTTTTAGGCGAGGTGCTCCCACATAAGTACAAGTACTGCGAATACCACCTAAAATATCTTGTAATGTATATTCAACATCTCCTTTAAAAGGCACTTTTACAGTTTTACCTTCACTTGCGCGGTATTCAGCTACACCGCCAAAATGTTTTTCCATCGCTGTAGAAGAACTCATTCCGTAAAACTGCTTGTATTTTTTGCCATCTTCTTCAATCAGGTCTCCACCACTTTCGGTATGCCCGGCAAGCATGCCACCAATCATTACAAAGTCGGCTCCGGCACCAAAAGCTTTGGCAATGTCGCCAGGAGTTGTACAGCCTCCATCGCTAATAATTTGACCACCTAAACCGTGAGCAGCATCAGCACATTCTATAATGGCAGAAAGTTGCGGATAACCCACCCCTGTTTTTACTCTGGTAGTACAAACCGAACCCGGCCCAATACCTACTTTTATTATATCTGCACCAGCGAGTAAAAGTTCTTCTACCATTTCGCCAGTTACCACATTGCCTGCAATTATTACCTTATCTGGATATTGCTCGCGGGTTTTCTTTACAAAATCTACAAAGTGCTCAGAGTAACCGTTTGCTACATCAATACAAATAAATCTAAGTGAAGGATTAATCTTAAAAATTTCGGCTAGCTTTTCAGAGTCTCTTTGCACGGTACCAATGCTAGCAGCTATAAAGTTGCTAATGTCTTTTGGCGCTTCATTAAAGAATGCTTCCCATTCGCTTAACTCGTAATGCTTGTGCATGGCTGTAAAAAGCTGCTTGTCTGCCAATGCTTTAGCCATTTCGAAGGTGCCAACGGTATCCATATTGGCTGCAATAATTGGAACGCCTTTCCATAATTGCCCACTGTGTAGAAATTTAAATTCTCTTTCTAAAGAAACTTGTTTCCTACTTTTTAGCGTAGATCGCTTGGGTCTTATCATCACATCTTTAAAACCAAGTTTTAAATCACTCTCTATACGCATAGTTTATGTTATTTAGTCCTTTTAAAAATAAAATTTTATTAATATAAAGTAGCATTATACCATGAAAACTTTCTGCTAAAGGCATCAAATAACGCTTTTACAGAAAAGAATTTCTGAAAAGAAAAATGCCATTAGAAATAAGCCAACGATTCGCTAATGGTTTGCTAGAGAATACTAGATTTTTTCTTTAATTGAGGGAGTTAATGCTAAAGCCCATAACAATACACACTTTAGCGAAAAAATGTTTCCAAAAATTGAAAAATAAGTAATTGATTTCTGTAAGCATTTAAATTGAATAACTACCAATATTAAAACTGGAACTTATAGCATTTGACTGACGCAGTTGTGTGAATATTGGAGGTAATTATTTCTAATTATTAAAAATTCCGAAATGCACTTAAAATTTTGCCGATTGGGTAGTTGTAAATTTGTTTCATTGCCATTTCGATTTTAAATTATATGCAAATTCACAATTTCAACTTTCAAAACTTCATACAATGCCTGAAGAAGATAAATTACTCACCTTGTATTTGCAAGGAAAAAAACGAGTGCGCAAACTGAAATGCAGGTACGATCTGGTTAAAGACTTTTTAATTAAAACCGTAACAAGCTATCTCGAATCCCTTCTCTTAAATGAAAAAGTTCTGAAAACAAGTCTGCAAAAAATACAGTTAAAGACTTAGAATTTTTAAAATAACAACTCTCATTAATCAATACCTTGCCTTCAACACCTACCGCCAAATACCCATGTTACCTTAGAAGAGTAACATAACTGAAACTTAATTTTTTAGCACAGAAAAGGCATGATCTCTAAAAAAGAACTAGAAAGTCTTTTGCCCATGGCTAGCGAGTGGGCAAGAAATCAAGAAGACTTTATTATCCAAAATGGCGTACCGCTTACCGACGATCTTAAAATTGACGCTTATCTCATCGGAGTTAATCAAATAGAAAAAGTAAGATTACTAAAAGTAGACACCATTCCGACACCCAAAGTACCAGAATTAAAAGAAGCAATAAGCGCAACTGGCTTATTAACCCCTAATACCATCGGTGTAACCTTTAGATATGGTATTTACATTAGGTCAGATTTTTGGCTCAGAAGAAATTTGGTAGTGCATGAGCTCATCCATACCATGCAATATGAGCGCTATGGAAATGTAAGGCGCTTTTTAAAGTATTACTTAAAAGAATGCATAGAAATTGGCTATCCGTACGGACCATTGGAACTCGAAGCCAGAAGAATAGAAAAAGAAATTTGTAATTGAACTGCCAGAATGCTTTTGCTGTCGTGAATTAGTGTATATTGTTTTATGATTTTTTCTGAAGCTTTGTATTTCATTTTTTCTCATGACAGCAAAAGAACATTACGACAAACATCTGGGTAATTTTTATACTTGGATGGCTGGCGATTTTAAAGCCCAACAACAAATTTTCGAAGACTTTCTTACTGCCAATGCACTGTTGCCCAACGAGAATAACAGGGCGATAGATTTAGGTGCTGGGCATGGCATACAAACAGTCGCTTTGGCAAAGCTAGGTTACCAAGTAACTGCGGTCGATTTTAACAAGCAATTGTTGCAAGAGTTAGAAAATCGAACCAGCGAGTTTCATGTAAACATTTTAGAAGGTGATATTAGGCAGGTAAGCGATTTAGCTACTTTACAACCATCTCTTATTGTTTGTTGGGGCGATACACTTACACATTTAGACAGTAAAAAAGAGATTGAAACCTTTTTAGCAGATTGTGCCAAAGCATTAACTCAAGGTGGTAAACTCTTGCTTTCTTTTCGAGATTATACTTTTGAGTTACAAGGTGTGCAAAGGTTTATTCCGGTAAAAAGTGATGCGCATAGAATTCTCACTTGTGTTTTGGAGTACTTGCCAGACAAAGTACAAGTAACAGATTTACTTTATGAAAAAACGGATGATACTTGGCTGCAAAAAGTGAGCAGCTACCAAAAAGTAAGAGTTGCTCCCACAGAAGTTGCTACATTCCTCCAAAAACATGGCTTTAAGATAATCTTTAATGAGCCTGTTAATAGGTTTCAAACTGTAATTGCTGAGAAAATTTAATTTTTGCTAGCGGTTTAATAGTTGTTTTTTAGCAAGTTTACTAGCTTAGTTGAGAATAGAAATACAGTAAATTATGCTAGTGTTAGAAACCGATAGATTACAGCTTCGCCATATTGTTCCTGCCGATTTTGATGAACTTTTCAGAATGAACAGCGACCCAGAAATTATGAAATATGTGGGAGATGGTTCGGTGAGAAACAAAGAGCAAATGGAACAGGAGCTGGAAATGCTAATTTCTCACTATACCAGAAAACCCGGTTTGGGTATTTGGGCAACTGTACTCAAAGAAACGAATACCTTTATTGGTGCCAGTGGTCTGGTTTATTACGACGATACCCCCGAGATAGAAATAGGCTACCGCATGCTAAAAGAGTATTGGAATAAAGGTTATGCTACCGAAGCTGCTTTCGGTTTATTGAAATATGGATTTGAAACGATGGGCTTAAAAAAACTGGTTTCATCGGCACATCCAGAAAACTTGGCTTCGCGCAGAGTAATGGAAAAAATCGGGATGACCTACATTCACCATTGCTTCCAATACGGATGCATACAAGCTTATTATGAGATTACTTTGGAGGAGTATAATGGGGAATAATGCATGATTTTGCCATTTTGGCGATGTAGCCTATTTCGGTTATATTAGTCAAAAGCAAAAAACTAATGAACAAAAAAACCACATTTATTCTTGGAGCTGGAGCATCTGCTGAGTTTGGTTTTCCTATTGGATCAAAATTATTTGAGGATATTATTCTTCATCTAAATGTAATAAAGAACCCTATAGATAAAAGTGATTATTTATCAGATATTAGAAAGCAGTTATTTAACTATGGAAGTTTAAATTTAGAAAGAGGAGATTTTGATAATGCTATTAATAATCTCCTATTTATTTTGTTGAAGTATTATTATCATGACACACATTACAAAATAAATGGGATAGTATCTATTGATCATTATATAAATCGAATTTACCAAAATATAAATTCTCAGAATGATGATGATAATATTGAAAAATCTGTTTTTGATAAAGAAAAACTAAAACAGGTTGATATAATTATTAAGTTATCAATTGCATATCTATTGTTTGGATATGAGGAGCGATTTATGAATGCATCAGCCAGAGTACATAAATCAGAGAGAAGTTCTAATTATAAAAATTGGGTTTTTGATTTAGCTTTAAAAATAAATCAGGTTGGTCTTGATTATGCATGTGAAAACATTCAAATAATTACTTTCAACTATGAAAGAACACTTCAATATCTTTTAGACAAGTATCTATTTGAAAATGAAGTAGATGGAAATGCAAAAAAAGATTTTATTTCTAAAAATATACATCATGTGTATGGACATTTAGGCTCAATTTACGATAAAGAGTTGAGTTTTGGTATTGAGAATAATCGTGAAAAAGTCTTTGAAAATCCTAAAAAAATTAAATTGATCTTTAGTCATAATTATGATGGTAAGATTAGTGACGAGTTTAGAGCTATGAGTGATGGTATTCAAAACCTTATAACTGAATCAGACAATATTTACTTCATGGGGTTTGGGTTTTTAAAAGAGAATTTAGAGGTTTTAGGGTTTAATAATTGTGGGAAGTTTGGCGAAAAAAGGATGTTAAGTACTTCAGAGTATTCACCTCATGAAGGATATAAGGCTTTATTTGACGCGATAGACTTTAAAAGAAATTATTGTGAAAGTTTTATAAAGGGAGACGATATAATTTTATAAGTATTCATCAATTGAAAAAAAATTAGGGTAACACTGTCCGGGACTAATTGTGATAGAGTACAATATTTCTATTAAAACAATGCCACCCCAATATAATATTAACTAGCTGATACTGCCTCTTGTTTAGTAGAATAAGAAACAATCAGTATAATTAGAAAAATAATTGGTGCAATTCCTCCGGCAATGCCGTCGCCACTAGCAATATGTGCTGTTGATGCAGAGATAAAGACGATTGCAAAACCAGCATAAGCCCATTCTTTAAACTTTGTCGGAATCATTGGCAGTATAAGTACAGCAGCACCAATAAACTTGGCAATAGCCAGCTCTACTCTAAAATATTGTGGAAAACCAAGGTGTTGAAAGTTCGCTACCATCTCTTCGCTGCTTAAGTACATAAATGCACTAAAAACCATCATTAATGCAACTAAGCCGGTACTTATCCAATAGGTAATTTTTTTTGCGTTCATTTTAGAATTATTTTTTATTCGATACAAACCTATGCATATTTACTATTCAAAAGATATTAATATCCTAAAGGATAGCACTATCCTTTAGGTAAGTATTTATTCCAACTCATTATGTGCAACCAAAAAGATTTTCCCAAAGAGCGTAATTTTGCAACTTGCCAAGTAGTATTAATGCCTGTTCGCGATGCCTTAGAGGTATTGAGTGGCAAATGGAAATTATTAATTCTAATATCACTCTTAAACGAAACAAAGAGATTCAAAGAAATATCTAGAGACTTACAAACCATTACCGATAAAATTCTATCTAAAGAGCTTAAACAACTCGAAGAAAACAAGTTGATTAAGCGCACGGTAAAAGATACTTTTCCACCAACTGTAGAATATAATATTACCGAACATGGCAAAACCATTCAAAAAGTGATTGGAGAGTTAGCCGAATGGGGTAAATTACACCGACAAGTTGTTATGGGAAAAGTAAACAGTTATGAAGATTAAAAATGGTTTTTTGTTTATAGGCGGAATTTGTAGTGCGCTAGTTTCAATTATGCACATTGCTATAATTATTGGTGGTGCAGATTGGTATCGATTTTTTGGAGCAGGCGAGGAGATGGCACAGCTCTCAGAGCAAAATGCATGGTATCCGGTAATAGTTACCTCTTTTATTACAATAGTGTTTGCCATTTGGGCAATGTATGGTTTTTCTGGTGCGGGTTTAATAAAACCTTTACCACTTTTAAAGGTCGGTTTGCTCACAATTACGGCGATTTATCTTTTGCGTGGTTTGGCTGGAATCCCCCTTGTGCTCTTTGCAGACCATGTATACTTTCAGGAACTGGCAGATAAAATGGTATTTATGATCGTTAGCTCTTTAATTTGCATTGCATTTGGTTCAATTTACCTCATTGGAACTATCCAATTATGGTCTAAGTTGAAAAAGTCAGATGCTGAAATACCAGCTTAGTTATTACCAGACAAATGAATAAATTAATTTACCCCATTTTACTAATTGCAGCTTTTGCTTGTTCAGAAATCAAAAAATCTCCAGATAATTTCGCCGATCTGGAAAAATTAAATGCTCAGTCCGATTCTATTCCAGAAGAAGCCTACATTAGCCAAGACAGTCTCTGGGCGATAGATTTTCTTGCAGACTCAGTTACAGATGTAGATATAGACGATTACATATTTGATAATGAAGGTTTTACAGGCTGTGTAGATTGGCATTATCCCGATGAACTCAACTTTTCTAAAGTGCTAGATGCCATGAAGTGGCAACATCCCTCAGACATTCACTACCGATTCGATTATTACCCATGCGATATTAAAGGTGAGCTAGATATGAAGAGTGGCAAGTCTTACGATTTTAGCATGAACTCCGGAGGTTTTATAGCGATCTATAACGACGAAGAAAACTTTTACCTTGGCAGCGAGAAAGAATGGCTTAAGCGATATTTTCTAGGCATCAAACTCACCGATGAGGAAATGGAAAATTAGATGGAAATTACTCATATTTCCGGAGGTATAGTTACTGTTCATTCAGAAGCTGTTCATACTAGAGTACATGGGATTTACAGGTTTACTACTATAATTTCATATTGGCCTCCATTGAACTTTACAATATATGATAAATGGACAAATAAGTCTTTTGACTTCTCATTCCAACTAGAAGATGTTTATTTAAATATTTACTCTCAGATTGAAAAAATAGTAAGCCAAGAGCCCGAGTATCACATCTTAAAGGAAGCTAATCAATTTGAGAAAAATACAGAGTTTAGTGATCAGTTGATTGAAGACTTGTTTAATGGTTGGATTTATAATGCTAAGCTTTTTGGAAATAAAATCGAAGGCAATAAAGAACATCAGCATGAAAGCAATAAAAAATTCTATTACGATAGATTTACTAATAAAGTAGTCTTTATAAGTTCTGTGCAGTTAAAACCCCATACTCATTATCCTTTTCTATTAGAACATCAAGGGAATAATAAACTCACAATAATTAAAAATCTTTTTGGAGTTGAATTACTTGAAAATCAGAAGTTTAAAAATCGGTTTTTTGATTTTGAGTACTATAAGGAGATAAACATCTTTGCATTATCTATTAAAAATGGTGGTGAAAAGATGAGTCAGTTTAGAAGACTAATTGGTAATAATTGGCTGCAATATATCAACTCTGAATACATAATACCTCCATCAGACATCGACGGAATTTCATAATCTGTAAATCATTAAAAATCAAAGTTAAATTTTATATTTAGTACTTTTTGTTAATGGTTTTACCGAACCAAATCTTACCAGAATGTGTCTTTGAATAGTGACTGCTAATCAACTAACACTATCCAATTAGATAAATTAACTACTTACCAGCATGAATACCCCAATTTACATTTTAGGTGCTGGAGCAATCGGAAAGGCTCTAGCAGTAAATCTCATCTTAGCAGAAAAAAACGTGGTTTTGCTTAGAGCAAGCCAAGACGACATTCCCGAATCCACCACGCTTATAAACTGTCGATATAAAGGAGAAGATCTTCCTCCAGTAGAAGTAAAGTCCATCTCTTTAAATCTTGTAGATACGCTCGACGGAATTATTTTAGTGACTACAAAAGCCTATGGCAATGAGGCAATGGCTCAAAAGTTAAAAGGCAAAACTGGCAGTTCGCCACTTGTAATTTTGCAAAATGGCTTAGGGGTTGAAGCAGCTTTTATCGATGCCGACTTTCCAGAATTGTATCGATGTGTTTTGTTTACTACCAGTGAGAGTTTGAGTGAAACAGAGATCAGTTATAAGCCAGTGGCAACTTCACCAATAGGAATAGTTAAAAGTGATTTAACTGATGTAAAGCAAATTGTGCAGGCTATATCAACTTCTGGTTTTGCTTTTACGGATGTAGAAGATATTCAAAAAATAGCTTGGAAGAAAACAATTCTCAATAGTGTTTACAATTCAATCTGCCCATTACTCAATATAGATAATGGTATTTTCCATCGAAATGAAGAAGTAGCTACACTGGCAAAAGAAATTGTAACAGAGTGCCTATATGTTGCGAATGCAGCTGGTATAGAATTAACTCAAGAAGAAATCGAAGAGCGAATATATTTTATTAGTAAAAGTTCTGATGGGCAGTTAATCTCTACCTTGCAAGACATCAACAACCATCGCGAAACAGAGATTGATTCTCTAAACCTGGCAATTGTGAGCATCGCAGAAAAATTGGGTTTACAATCGCATGTAACACGCACAAAAATGTTAGGAGAATTAATTAAGATAAAGTCAAAATTCTAAAATTAAACTTCCGGATTGTATCTTTAGTAAGATATAAGATAAATTTTTTTACCT
>PBYL01000253.1 GCA_002729595.1 Thalassovita sp.
CTATCAAACTAAATACTTTTCTTATGATATTACAATTAAGAGAGATTTGTAAAAGATATGAGTGTATAAAAGTTCTTTTTAGAATAAGAAATCGTTTTGACCTTGAATTCGGTAAAGCTAATTTCACCGAATTCAGACATTTTTATTTAGCTATACCATCTATTTTTTGGAGTGCAAATACATATGCACCTATAGAAACAGCCTTACTTGCCCCTAATTTGGAAACCATCACTCCGATTGTTTTTTGGGAAATATAAGGGACAGTTTTATCTGTTCCCGGCACAGGAATTTCAGTTCCTTTTACATTCAAAAATTCAGTCAATTGCTCTTGCTGGGAAAGGTTGTACGCCTTTGCCTGTAATCGGGGATAAGACTCTCCACTGAAAGATTGCAGATGGCTGTTTAATTCCTTCACAATGGAAGGAAGGATATATTTATGAGCTCCTGACAAACCTCCTCCAATTACAATAATTCCATCTACGATGGTGGCGACATGGCTTATGGCATCACCTGCCATTTCTCCAAGCTCCTGGAAAGCAGAAATTGCAGCTTCTTTATCCCCTACCAATTGCTCTTGGGCAATTTGATAAATTTCCTCCGCAGTCAAATTTGTCTGGTCTCCGGAAAGCTGTTTATAAACTCTTTTTACAGCCCGCTTGCTTACACTTTCTTCTACAAAATAATCAGGGTGTTTTTTATTTCGAAAAATCCAGACATCACCGCCACATCCGTTGTCTCCTACCAGTAATTCGTTATTCACAACTATCCCACCTCCAAAGCCGGTACCCAAGGTTAATCCAGCTATATTCCCGAATCTTTTAGGGTTTCCCTGTTTGGCAAGTAAGCTATTAATCTCTGGTAAGGCTCCTGCTAATGCTTCTCCCAGTGCAAATAAACTTCCATCATTATTGATGAATACTGGTATTTTAAATTCTTCCTGTAACATCGGGCCCAGGGCTACACCACCTCTGAAAGAAGGAAAATTTGGCAAATCCCCAATTATTCCATTAGTGTAATCTGCGGGCCCCGGAAAAGCAAAACTAATGGCCACAGGAGGTCTACTCAATTGAGCAAACACCTTATGAAAGCCCATTTTCAGACTATTTAAACATTTCCTTAAATCGTTGGGAAAGGCCTTTAGACTTATTGGGGCAACAATCTCTTTATTCCCCTGAACAGCCGAAAAAACAAAGTTTGTTCCTCCGGCATCCAGTGTCATTACAATTCGCTTGTCATTATTATAAACCATTTTATGCTAACAAGTTTTGATTGATGGATTTATCTATCTTACATAAGCTTTGATCGTGGCTACTTTTTGCCCTTCGCTTTCACCATAAGGACGAATTACGTACTCGCCAACTTCTGCCGGGACGATAAAAGTTTCGGCATAATGGACGATAAAAGGTGAAAATGCATGGGTAGGACTTTCTACCAGTACTTCCCTACCTTCAACCAAATTAAGCACATTTACAATTCCTTCCGTATCATGTAGAACCGGTTTGGTAAACCAATGGCGCCTTGTTTCTATAAATTCCCTATTATGTAAACCGGTTTTTTCTTCTATCCATCCCTCTCCTTCATTCACTTTCTCGGCCTGATTGATTAATTCATTTTCGGCTACATCTGTATTTATACTATAATCAATTACCTTGGTGGCACGATCAATATTTATTGGTCGTGGTTTCCCATCCAATCCGAGTCTGCCCCAATCCCACATTTTAAAAGTGAAAATATAAGGCGTGGCACTAATTTCTAACACCATCGTATTTTTTCCTGAACAATGAACTGTTCCGGCAGGAATTAAAAAATGATCATGTTTTTTTACCGGAAAAGTATTTACAAATTTATCCGCATCGAAAGGAGGGCCACTCTTTTGGGCTTCATTAAGTTGATTTATAAAATCCTCAGCATCACAATCTTTCTTTACACCCAGATAAATTTTTGTATCCTCTTTAGCATCCAGAATGTAATAACTTTCATCCTGTGTATAATGCATACCAAAGTTTTCCTGAATAAAACCTGTATCCGGATGGACCTGAAGGCTTAAATTTCCCCCGCCAATGGTATCCAGGAAATCGAAACGAATGGGAAATTCTTTTCCAAAACGGGCTTCTACTTTTGGCCCCAACAATTCCCGGCTTCTGAAAAAGACCAAATCAATGGAAGGAACTTCAATGATTGTCTCCCCAATTTCGAATAATACACTGTTTTCTTCCGGTACACAGTCAAAACACCAGGCATGATTGGGTTTGCCTTCCGTTTCCAAATCACATACTTCTTCCATCCAGTGTCCCCCCCAGGGGCCGGGATCAAAGAAAGGAACTACTCTAAAAGGTTGTTTCACGGCCTGGGTAAAGCATTTCTGCATGGTGACCATGTCCACAAGGTTGGGTGAATCAGGTTTGTTGGTATCCAAAAGGAAATCACATTGGCGTAAACATTCTTTTTTGAACTTATCACAAACCCGCCAGTCTACAAAGAATCCACGTTTGTACTGCAGATTTACCGGTTGATTCTTATTCTCAACCCCCAATCCATTCACCTCATTCTTTCGCATCCTCAGTTGAATTTCCCATCTGGCCATATCGGCATATATTTTAATATCCGCATCTGGCAAACAAAGCAAGGCACCCGGTCCACAAACTACAGTTAACCCCTCATTACTTTGCTGAATTTCTTCCCGAACTGATTTAATTTTATCTTCATCCAAAAAGTCCTCTAAAGTCAATTTAGTAATATAACCAAAGATTGGATCATCGGTAATGTCCGGTTCGGTTAATCTGATTATTTCTTCTTCTGATTTAAAAAGGCTGGTTGTGTCAAAAAAAGAAGTTTTATTGCCAAAAGCATTTTTTATTTCATTGGAATTAACCCCATGATAACACTCAATAGCTATTTTTAAGTTTCCCCCTTTTCCTTCTAAAAAAGTCAGAATTTTATCCCATCCGGAAATAACATTTCCCTCAACTTTAATGGATGGATATTTATCGTAATTTGATTTTATATTCATGATTTTCTTCTGCATAAATTCTGAAATTTTATTTGCCTAAACCCCAATTCTTATTGGGTTCCGGTCCCATTTCTAATTCCAGTTTTCCACCTTTTAACAATTCACTCGCTGAAAATTTAAAATCCTTAAGATTCTTTCCATTGAGTTTTGCGGACTGGACATACATATTGACTTTAGAAGTATTTTTGGCTTCGATAATGAATTTGCTTCCCCGGCCAAAACGATTCCCTAAATCAATCTCTATTTTCTCAAATAGCGGACTACCGATTTCGTAGACAGGATCGACCCTGCAACCTCCATCCGTCTGGAATAATCCCATGGAAGCCATTAAAAACCAGGCACTCATTTGCCCCTGATCTTCATCACCCAAATAGGCATTTGCTATTCCATAACCATAATACCTTTCAATAATAGAGCGACTCCATTTTTGAGTTAACCAGGGCTTTTCCACCCAATTAAACAGAAAAGCAAAATGCATAGACTGTTGGTTTACCTGCATCACCGGATAATCCCAATACTGATCTCTTAATCCATTGTAGCGGGTTTTATAACTTTCGGTAAAGCCCCAGTCCAATCGCTCAATAAACCGGTCTTTTCCTATGGTTTCTGCCAAAGCGGGCACATCCTGCGGTACAAAATAGGTAAGCTGCCAGGCATTCCCTTCTACATAATGTTCATTTGCACCGGATTTATAGGGATCAAAATCTGCAAGCCATTGTCCTTTAGAATCTTTCATTCTGGCAAAGCCTGTTTCGGTATCCATTATATTTTTCCAGTAATTTCCTCTTTCATAAAAAGCAGTATAGTCTTCTTTTTTTCCCAGAGCTTTGGCAAATTGAGATACCGTCCAGTCATCAAAAGAGTATTCAAGGGAATTGGAAAATCTGCCTTTATCATAAGGTACATATTTGTATTTCAAATAAGCCTCTAAATCCCGATTTCCGGCAAAGCCTCCTCCTACATTTGTAGCCGGTTCCGTTTGCATCTTTTTTACGGCTTCAAAAGCTTTGTCAACATCATAATCCCGGATACCCATTTGATAGGCTCCTACAATAAGTGGTATTTCATGCTCAGCCACCATTACCGGAATATATTCCATACCAGCCGGTCCTTTGGCTAGCCAACCAGCGGCATCATACATGGCTAATTCAGATTTTACCCAGTTGCTACTCCATTCTGGTGTAGCTAAATTCCAAAATTGGTTGAGATTCCAAAAGGTATTCCAGAAAGCATCACAACCTAATGCTTGCGATTGTGGATCTTTAAGGGTTTGCAATTTTTCGTTGGGATCAATCCATTCTCCGTTTACATCACTAAATATATTTCTACTGCAAAGAGACCGATACATATTGCTGTAAAACCGCATTTTCTCCCGCTGATCTCTGCTCTCTATCTGAACCCGGTTAAACAGTTTATTCCAGGCATCCATCTGTCCATTCCGAACGGCTTCGAAATTCCATCCATAAGGTTTTGCAATTTCTTGTTCTAAATTTTCTTTCGCATTTTCTATGCTTACATAAGAAATAGAAGTGCGAAGCTGTACGATATTTTCCTTTTTGACATCAAACTCTACAATGGCTCCGGCATCTTTTAAATCTTTAGCTTTAAACTCATTTTTCTCCATCACCCCATTTTCAGTCCACACACTAAATTTAGAAATAGGTTGATCAAATTCTGCAACAAAATGCACAACATACTCCTGCGATACGCCACCAGACCATGTATTTGGTGTTTCCTGTTTGCTATATCCTTCTATGGAAGATTTACCAGTTTGCTTAATGTATATTTCCTTTGAATTATAACTATATTCGGCAGGAATAATCAAATCCAGCAATACACGAGCATTTTCCCTGTCTTTTGGGAAAGTATACCGTTGGAATCCGCATCGGGTTGTGGCGGTTAATTCTGCTGTAATGTCGTAATCAGTCAGGTCAACCTTGTAATAGCCAAGAGGTGCTTCTTCAGTTGCTTTGTCAATTCTGGAACGATAACCACTATCAGGGTCTTTTTGATCTCCGGTGACGGTTTGAAGTGGTCCGTTGGTTGGCATGGTCAAAAGGCCGGACATGGTCCATTCATGAATGTGACTAAATCCTCCTACGGATTCAAATATGGGATCGTAGCCTGCCTGCCAGCCTTCATTCTGGTTATCAGGACTGAGTTTAACCATTCCAAAAGGCATCCAGGGCCCAGGAGCAATCATCCATCTGGAGTGAGCACTTCCTATTTTTGTATCCACATAGGATGCTGGTGACGCCATTTTTTCGGGGAGTCTTATTAATTTACCCTTATCTATAATTTCCCCATCTACCATAATTGAATACTCACTTTTAGTTTTACTGGTTACGGCAGGTATCGGTACTTCAAATGTATACCTTCCCAACTCCACAGTTTCGGAAAACACATTTTTCCCATCCAGCATTACTTCCAGTTTGGGGCTTCCGGACAAATGCTCCACATCAACGAGAAGTGGCTGAGCATTGCCATCTTTGCTTTTTATTTCATAATCTGCTGCCTTTACTTCGCGTAAGAAAACCTTTTTGCTTTCTACTAATTTTGCATCATCGGCTCCTGTTAAATTTATAAAGTCGAACATAAGCCAGGAACCTTCCAGGACAGTAAGGCTAACTTCATTTCCTCCCTTTTTCAAAATATCAGTAGAAAATAAAATTTCGATCAAATCACTTTCATCAATTCCCGATTTTCCATCGGGGTTCTCTTTCCCGGTACCTTTAGATATCCTGAATTTCCATGATTTTCCATTTACAGAAACCTTTAGCAGTGGAGGATTCTTCACATTGCAATCCAGTGTACCTATACTTAGTTTCCAATCTCCTTTTTTAGGAGCATTCTCCAAGCCAAACAAAATATTTAGCGTTTGTGTCCTCCATCCTGAGGTGTTCCAGGTGCCTCCCCATGTATCACTTGGGCCGGGAATAACATAAGGCCAATTGGATTTTGCGGTTGAATTTCCTATCAAATAAAAACGATCCTCCCATCCGAAATCATTTTCAACAAAACTTTCGAAACCATCTGGTGCCAGTGCAAATTCTGCTGCACTATTATCTTTTTTACCAATCTCCCAAATAATTTTGCTTTCTGGATTTTTGAACCCAACTGCCGCAATCAGTACTACTAAATGGAGGATGTATTTAAAGAATTTATTCATTGAATTGTATTAATATATTCGTGATAAAAATGACAATATCTAATTCTGATTTATGCTTTTGAAATTGATTAGAGACACAATGGTAATACCTCCCATAGCCACCAATAAAACCAAAAGACTGGCAGTTACGCTGAACATATCTGAAAGCCATCCCATAATGGGTGGAAGTACAGCCCCACCAACCACAGCCATGATCATTAAACCTGAAATTTCATTTTTCCTGTCCGGAAATTTTTCCACGGCCAATGAAAAAACGAGGGGGAAAATATTCGCCAGGCTTATCCCGATTAGGAATATGACCACCAAAGCCATCCAGTCATTTGTACTGAAAATTAAACAAAGCAATACCAGCATGCCTAAAATAGAAGTGACCAGGAAAAATCTTTTTGAAGAAAGTTTGGTAAGAATCAAAGCACCTGCAAAAGTTCCCAGCATTTTCCCGAAGAAATAAAGACTCCTCACGGATTCAGCCATGGTAGCTTCAGTAGAGAAACGGTCTAACAAATACTGCCCGGAAGTAGCATTGATGCCCACATCCAGCCCGACAATTGCGAAAATACAAGCCACCATCATGGCGATAAAAGGATTTCCCAATAGCCTGAATGATGATTTGAATGTGGCTTTTTTCTCTGTATTGCTGCTTTCCTGAATATTAATGGACATCAACCAAATGATATTTACCAAAGCCAACAAGGCAAAAAGCAGAAAGGATACTTTCCAATTTCCAAACTGGAATGCAAACCACACCACCAAAGGTGCAGTGGCCATGGAGCCTATGGATTTAATAAACTGTGAAAAACTCAGAAAACTCGAACGTTTGTTGGAAGGAACAACATCCACCAATAAGGGATTGGCTGAAACCTGAAGAACTGTGTTGCCAATTCCTATCAAGGCAAATCCAACCAAAATCATATGGTAAGTATTAAACAGGAAAGGAAATAAAAGGCCTAAAACTGTAACCACCATACCCATGGTTAACATTTTCCTGTTTCCAATCCTATCCTGAAAAATCCCGATTGGCACAGACAGTACAAAAAACCACAGGAAGACTACAAATGGAATTAGCTGGGCTTGCGTATTGCTTAAATCAAATTCTGTTTTGGCTCGGTCTACTCCAATTCCTACCAAATCGCTAAAACTCATAACGAAGAAAGAAAACAGTACCGGAGCAATTAGCTTTATGGATACTTTAGATTTATTCATCAAATCCTGATTTAATAATTGTAACCAATGCCTTTTTTCATTTTATAATTACCTATTAATAATCAATATGTTCAAATGTATGAACATATTGATTAAAAGCAAAAAACTCTTCATGTTTTACTTGAAAGAAATACTTAAGAAAGTGTGAGGTTTTTTAATACTGTACTGTCTTCTGCGGATAAGGCGTAGATTGTTTTATTTTTTTATCCAGTTGATAAACAGAAGAAACCGTCTTTTTTCTCTTCATCTACGATAAATCTGACAAAGAAAGTATCTCCGATAAAGAGTTAGCAGAACTGCTTGATGATATAGATGAATAGCTTATGCATAAACAAAATCCCGAACATCTCTATAGACATTGGGGGTTTGTGTATTTTAATCCAAGAAAGAATGAAATATTATAACCTATAATTTGGAGTGTAGCCTTTCGCTACACTCCAATGGGGTACATATTAGCTAAGTCTATTTTACTGTTGATTAGCTAATACTTCTGTTTTTAATGCCCCACCTTTTATACCACATTTGCTACTATCTAAAGTAATATCAATAATGTGCATCTCGATTACATGAAGTCCGGTATCTAAGAATACTCCCTCATATACTACACGATTATTTATTATAGGAATAGTATCTATGTGATTATAACCATCATTAGGTGTGATTCTACTATCCAAAAATTTAGGCTCTCCTTTTGTTTGAGCAAATAGAGCATACTGTTTGTCAAATTGATGTTTTTGTAGCTCTATTACCCACTTAAATGGTTTATTTTTGTAAAACTTACCAATCTCTTTGCTTTCAATATCAAAGGCTTGTGTGCCATCTAACTCATAAATGAAGTACTCTTCCTCTTCTGTTAGAAATGATACAGAACTGTCCACTTCCGTATCGTAATTATAATAGTCTCTACTATTTGCACATCCACAATCTGAATAAAACTCTGTGTAATGCTTCTTCCCCATTTCATAGACCTGTACCTGTGTTACAAGACCTTTTTTATTAAAAAACGTATCTGTGCCATGTACTTTGCCATCCACATAAAAACTTTTAATATTGAGTTCTCCATTTGGATAATAATAGTAAACCGTATCTGTCAATAACCCTGACTCTACATGACCTTCTTTCATTTTATTACCATTTTCATAATATTGAATTACTTTGTGATAATCCCTACTTTCATCAATTAAGAATGTTTCTGTTTCAAGTTCTCCACTAGGATAGTATCCTTTTCTAACAGATATATATTCCTGATTTTTTCTCTGTTGACAACTTATTGCTATGATAAGTATTAAGATATTTTGTAAAATTCTCATAACTTCTTCTTATCTATTTTTTGAAGCCTTTCAACATCTTTCAGTGTAGAATTTTCATTTAATTGTCTACCTACACGCTTCGAAACTTTCAAAGTGGTACTATCAGGTATCAACGTAGTATTGGGCCCAAGTCTTTTAGCTGCTTCATTAGGAACCGTCACTGTTGTATCTTGCTTCAACTCTCTCTGTTTGGTATCTTCCTCTTTCGTTGAACTTGTCATAGCTTGAGTTGATTTTGACATTTTATCGGTAGAACCTTCCATACTTTCAGTACTAGTTCTTGACTTCGTATAAGAATTAGGAGTTTTAGATGCTGCGTCGCCTGTTTCTGTAACTTCTTCAACAACTATATTCTTTGAACTAGTATGGGGATTCATTTGTATCAAAGTGATATTTTATTTTGAGTAAATCCAAGGCTTTACTTACTCTTTCTTTTACCCGACTCTTTTCTTCATCATTTAACCAATCTACTGAGTAATCTAATCCCCATTTAGGTTTTGTAAAATAAATAGAAATTCCTGAAGATGCATTTTCTACACCAAAACGGATCACCTTATCTCCTTCATAATAATATAATTGGAAAGGTAAAATACATTTTACCTTGAAACCTTCACCCTCAACTGTATTGTTATCTATTTTTTTCATATTTCGATTCTATTAAAATTAATCCTACATTTAGTAAAAAATATAATTCACTTTTGTTAAACGTTTATTAGCTTCTATTGCAAATCTCTCTGTTTGCCAATATACACTTTTAGGAGTAAGAGACTACACACCAGTGGAGGCATTACCGCCAATACCTACTGTATGGAGTGAGGCGAATTAATAATAGTAAACCAGTGCTTAACTACGCAATCTACAGGATTTCCACGGGGCACAAACTTACTCCAAATCGCCAGATCCCATAAAGAATATTAGCTGCTTTTTATGCGTACTCCTCAAGCTAGGGCCTATTTCCTTATCGATTGCAGAGCGTCTACAAGCTGCTCCTTAGAATAAAGTTTGCCTTTTAATATTACTGCGCTAATTTTTTGCGCGTGGGCTATATCATTCAATGGATTCTGATTTAACAGTACCAAATCAGCCATTTTTCCTTCCTCTACAGTACCATATTTATCTTCGGCCTGCATAAATCTGGCAGGATACATTGTAGCTGCTTTAAGTAAAGTTGCTGGCCTGACACCACTTTCCTGCATGAGTTGTAACTCCTGGTGCAAGCTTCTGCCAGGCAGTACCGGACGGGCAGGAGAGGTATCGGTACCTGCTAGGAAGGGCACTTCGTATTTTTCAAAGTCGCGAATAAGCTGCAAATAGCCAGCATACGTTGTTTTGTACGCATCCATGAGTTCGGGTGGATAGCTTCGCTCCAATCGAGCGGTATACTGATCTACGAGTGAATCCGGGTAGTAATCAAAGCCAAATACCTGCGGATCTATCGTTTTGTGAGGATTATTAATTCGCTGGTCGGACATATAGAAAAAAGCTGAGCAAGGATACACTTCATTCTCTTTGAGAAGAGACATCATCTCCTCTACTAGGGAGGAGTCACGATGCTGCCTGGCAAGCGCTTCTCCCTGCCAGAATGCGATCGTAGCCGCTCTTGCCCCTTTGCTTTCCCGGGCTTTTTTTATTTCCGCCATCAAAGAATCATTGAGGGTACTTATGGCAATATTAAAACCCTCAAGATGCTCAATGCTCTTCTGACCCAGGGCTATCGCTTGTTTTAAGGGTACTGTCACGGGCAAATGCCCTGCGATAGGCAGATCAGCACCCTGTGCTGCGTAAGCAATGGCTTCCAGCTGGGAGGAAGATAAGGCGCTGTACACTTTGATGAAATCGTAGCCTTTTGCCTGGGCTACTTCTATTACCTCTTCTTTCACATGATCGGCTCCCTCAAGTATAATTGAGCCGGGCCAATTCCTTTCCTGCGCGCCATCTACCAGGCGGCCCGCTACCAGGCCTACCCTTGGTGTCAGTCCGGCAGCCTGATTGACGCTGTCTTTCCAGGCTCCTATCTCATCAATCAGCGGGTTGAACATATCACGGATGCCGGTAACGCCATGGGCGATAAATAAAGGAAAAAAGGATTTCTCAAACTGCCTAACATGTACATGCATGTCCCACAATCCAGGAATGATGTACAGGCCATTGCCCTCAAGCAGGGAGTCTGCCCTAAAGCGATAGGTATCGGTCTGAACTATCTGAGCAATCTTATCATCAACAATGACAATGTCCATATTCGGGATGATCTCACCATGCCTGACGTCTACAATATTTATATTGGTTAATACGAGCTCGCCATCCAGATAGGGTTTGTTGTTACAGGAAACCAGACCGATAAGGAATAATAGGGATAAGAATGCCAGGTAGTGAGCTTTTTTCATGGAATTTTGATGTAAAGATTAGGAATTGCATATAACAATATAGTGTTTCATACACTGCTTCCCCAAAAATAAGCAGATACACCTATAATCTGGATAAATATTAGATAAATTCATTGAGATTCTGATAGATTCCTGCCACTTCTAATGCAGATTTTCCCCCTAACATAAAAGTTCTTTCTGCTTCTGTAGTTGTTTCTTTTATAGAACCTCACACTGGTGTGTAGCGAGATGCTACACACCAGTGGGGAAACCGTCTTTTTTTCTCTCCATCTACGATAAATCTGACAAAGAAAGTATCTCCGATAAAGAACTAGCTGAACTTCTTGATGATATTGATGAGTAGCTTACTCATAACAAAAACTTCTGACATCTCCCTTTGAACCGGTTTTAGGTACAAGAGACACCTCGATGAACTCTTGCACTGTTGAGGGGGGTTCGGGATTTATTATTTGTTTAATTTGGATTAAAGTTGAAAGTTGGATCTAATTGCCGTAACTCTTCTAGAGTCCACCCTTCTGCAGGAGGTGGTGGCATATTATCAGGTACAGGATAATCAAACAACATAACACTTTCTGAAGGGTACTCCACTGGAAACTTGACATAATATTTTTTTCGCCTGTGTACCTCTTCAGGATAATTTGATGGAAGTAAACTACTTCCAGCATATCCTTCCTCATTTATTTCAATAGCCCATTGGGCATATCTTCCTCCTTTTGCTGGAATAGCAATTTCTAAAGTTGCAATTGTAAATCTTTGTGGTAAAGTACTAGTCCAAGAATTAAAAATAGTGTAACTGATTGGTCCTCCAATTAAAACTACAAATACTAATATTTTTACTAATTTTTTTCTCATACCTAACTATTATTTTGTTTCCCCAACTGGTATGTTTATCACATTTCAAATGCTCACGCTCACTATGTCCACATTTAGCATAGCGTAATGTGGACGATTGGGGCAGGTTCTACTCTGCCTTAAATCTTTTATCAATCTTATTTAATTCATCAAGTTTCCAACCCTCAATAGGAGGTTTTGAATAGTTCATAGGTAATGGATATGATTCTTGAATATTTGACCATTTTGGCCTACCTTTCCAGTACTCTACTAAAAACCTTTGACCAATATCATATTTTTCAATATCATCTTTAAACATCCCTTCATATCGTTTCCCATTGACCATGTATTCATACTCAACTCCCTCGGTCTCTCTTGCCTTTATGTAGTAACCTGTGATAGTAGCAATAGTAAACCGTTGATCACCCTTATTATAGTAGAGATAAATTTCTTGGTAAATAGGATAACCAATACCAGTAGACACTAGTAGCAAAACAAATATTTTAGGAATTAAAGTATTCTTTAAGTTTAGCATTTTAAGAGAATTACTCATACTTTTAGAAACCAAATCCACTGGTGTGTAGCCTCTCGCTACACACCAGTGGTTTAGGGCATATCATCCATTTTTTGTTTTCTTTTTACTTGAAGATCTCCATGATAAGACTCTATAAATAGGTTTTCCGATAACAACAAACTTCTTAGAATACAATCTATTGAGTCTCTATTATTGATACCTTCCTTAAGGTAACCATCCTCGTTAATATAATCATAAGGATTTATATCCATACCCTCGCAAAACTCTAAATCTATGCTGTAAAACATTAATTTACTAAAGCAAATAGAATCTAATGCAATCCCTTTCTTATGATGTTTGAGCATAAATTTCTCATATTCATTAAAATCGCTAATAATATTACAATCTTTTAAATAATAATACATGCTCCAATTGGTAATCAATACCTCATAATTTGTTCCTCTTACAAACACTTTCTCTAAAATTAAATAATGCTTATTAAAAGCTTGGTCTTTGGGAAACCCAGCGTTTTTATTAAATCTTTTATCTACCACTTGATCTGAATAAAGTTTTTTTCGATAATGATAGTTACTCAGACATGATGTTAGCAATACACTCAGTAATAAAATAATTTCCCGTTTTATCATTTTTTATCTTTATGGGTATCTGTTAAAAGTTTTTTTGGTATTACAGCACATGTATAGGAAGTCCTCTTTTTATCACCCAACCTTGCCCTTACTATATTTTCAATATTAACAGCATTTACCTCTCCCATTTTTTTATTGTTCCCTTCGGCCCTGCTTTTTCCACCAATATATACAATAAGGTGTATATTCTCATTATCATCAACTTCTAGACCACTGATTATCTCAGAAAGCTCTTCCCTCACTTCTTAATCAACCATACGTCCGAAATTCTTGAATTATTTCTCCAGTTTAAATGAGATTCTTCCGGGCGGTCGAAAGTAACTGTTAAAGTTCCGTCTCCTACCACATGTTTTGGCACTACAAATTCCTTGAAACCTTCTATTTCTTTATTGTATTCTAGTGGAGACAAACGCATTCCATCTACACGAATTAAGGCATCTCCATAACCTGTTACTCGGATAATATACCGACCATTGGGATCAAGGTCTTCATATTCCAGAATGGGTTCGTTCTGGTAAACCTGAGAGGAAAGTCTCCATCGGCATAAGCCGCCATCCCACCAACCAAAATCTACTGCATCGTACACAGTCGTGGTTACATGCGGACTGTTGGAAATATTGGAAACATCATCATAATAACCTCCAGGGCCGGGATTCTCCCAATTCGCTATCAATTTGATTTTATCTATTTTAGCTTCTTCTGTATCCATTATTCGGATGGAATCAAACTGATCTGCTAACCACCACCGGTTGTTTAAGGGGAAATCTACAAAATCCAGAATGCAACCTCGCTGTGAATTACTTCCCTGATATTTTTCTACACTGGTCTGCAAACCGATGGATTGAAACAATTTCAGGCAGTATTCCTCAATTTTTTGCCTTTTATCCTTTTCAATAGGTTCAGTATCTGCCTTGTTGACAGTTTCAAGTGCTTCTTTCATTACAGCTTCTGCCCCAGTCGTTTCAACATTAAGAAGTACCTGATTGGCTTCCACTTCCAATTTCGTTTCGTTGATTTTCCTTGCTCTTACATATGCATCATAATAGGCTCTCAGTACCAGCATCTGCCATCTCCAGTTATCGGTAAGCTGAGGATAATTTTCTTCCAGATTTTGCCAGAAAGCTAAAGTCGTTTCCACGCTGCCATTTTCTATGATAGGGCCTTTCCAATTTTGTTCTAGCCCAAGAATGCCAGAAGCTGCTTTTTCTTCTAATTCGGGTAAAAAGAAATACTTAGCGTACTCCTTTAAAATAGCCGGAATTCCTTTATCTGGATTCCATCCCCGCTGGCTCCAAATTATTTTATTGACATCATCATGACAACCATCGGAATAAGAAACAAATCCATCGGTAAAAGGCGCATACTTTCCATGAATTTCGGCATAATAAGCAGGTTGCGGGTTAATGCCTTCCCGCCCTATTGTTAAGGCATAGGCCTGATCAAAATTCTGTGCAGGATAATCACACCTCACATTGTGGGTAATGTCTGGATAATGGCGGTGTTTATATTGCGAAGGGAGTCTGTATCGAGTCTCTGAAATTGGTGGACTACTTGGGCCAGAAACTACTCCTCGTAACCATGTAGGTTTATTTTCAATGAGATATTGGTAAAAGTAATCAATTTGCTCTTGGCTAAATCCCTGTAACGAAATCCAAATTCCTGCATTGGGGTGGTATTTTATTAACTCAGCATGAAGGTCTTTTAAAAAAGGAAGCACTTCTCTGGGATGATTATGACCGGGATCACCACCGGGAAAAAATACATTATCAAGTCGAGGTACTTTTTTGTAATTGGCTACATGTAATTCAAACTCTTTCTGTCTCGCTTCAGCATCCTTTAAATCTGCTCTTCCCGGAGTCCAAACCCAGTATTCAATATCGTAAGCATCACAAATTTCACTCATTTTCACATTCATCTCTTCTCTTGATATCTTAAAGTGAGGGCTATCATCTTTATTTAAAGGAGGGATATTTTCGATGGCATTGGTACCAAAAAGCACTAAATCTCGAATGTACTGGTCATATTGTTCCACACTCCAAGCATCATAGGAGTTGGCAGTGTTTCGGTATCCAATCTGATGGCCCCGAAGAGAATACTGTGGAGAAGAAGCCAAATCCAGTTTTTCATCTATGATAAATTTCTCGTTATACATTTCTGAATGCCTCAATAATTCTCCAATTCCAAAAAGAACTCCACGAGAATCCGCTCCGATTATCCAGAGGGTTTTATCTTTCAGAAAAAGTCTAAATCCTTCCGGCTGAAATTCTGGTAAACTCTGATCTGCTCTTTTGGGTAGTACTTTACCATCTAGTTTTTTTGTGCTAGATAATATTAGTGCAATGGTATAATCTCCATTATTCTGCCATTGTTCTGTTTGTTCCCACTTAATCCCACTGCGTTTTTCAATTTCTTCTTGTAAAATACGAATGGCAGATTCTCTAACCTTTGGTTCTATATCATCCGAAACTAATATAACCGATTTGGAAAGGTCAATTGAAGCAGCTTTGCTAATAAAAAATGAAGCAAAAAATAATAGTAAAAAGGCGAGTTTTAAAAATTTCATAAAGTGGTATAAATAGTATGAAGTTAGTAGTCGTTTTGAAAGCTTCTTACTAAGAATACTCAGTATCAATTATTAAGGACTATTGGGTTGAGTTTTTATTTGATTAGAGATCGTTTACAAGTTCATCATTCCAGATATTTACTATCTGGAATGATGATACAAGGTGAATTAATTACTATTTGACATTTCAGAAACAACTACCTTAAATTGTTTTTTTATTGTAGTGCCTTTTACATTATCCCTTATCGAAACATTTATATAAGTTGTTCCCATCCCTTTTTCGGTAATTATAAGTTCATTATCTACAATTGTAACTGTGGCAATATCTTCATTTTCGCTTATTACCATATAGGTTGGCTTACTTATCTTTTCACTTGAAACTATCTTGTTTAAATCTATTGATGAAGTATTAAATTCTCTCCTGTAATTTGGATCATCTGCTCGATAGTTAAAAAGGTTATTCGCTGAAAATTTGGCAAGAAATACATCCTCTTCAGAACCGTGTGGACTCATATTATCAAAAAATATAGTTGAAGCTATTACATCATTGCCAAAATTTATACTACTCTCTGCAATTTTTGTCTGACCCATTAAGTACACATTGTTATAAGAATCTACAGTGACATCCATTCCTTGAGAAACATCTGGAACGCTATAAGAATTAGCCCAAATTGCATTCCCATTTATATCATATTGAGCTAAAAAAGCATCTTCCTGATAATCGCTAGCAACCTCCATTTCTACAGTAGTTCCATTACCGAAATTAAAAATAAAGATACCAGAAGATTCTAAATAAAAATTACCTGTAATATAGCTCCTACCCATCCTGTCAACAGCAATTGAATGCACCTTATGTCCACCCCCCAAATTAAATCCAGAACTTTTATTTTGAACTCTATTAGCCCATTCGGCAATACCATTATTATTAAACTTCACAATGTATGAATTAATATCATTTTCCTGAAAAAGTCCAACACCATCACCAAAAAATACTTTTCCAGAAAAAGCACCAGTCATATATACATTTTGTAAGGGATCTACAGCGATTGATAATGTTTCATCAGTTATAATCTTATTCGCATTAAAGCTATTTACTCTTGTTATTATACCATTACTATTTAATTTAATGAGATAGGTATCTCCAATGTTATTTTCATTAAATGGCTCAGTAATCGTATTTCTAAAGTTGTATACTTTCATGAAAGGACTTTCTGAGTAAGCAGCTAAATATAAGTTGCCAAATTTGTCTACAGCAATGGATTTTGCTTCATCTTTGTTTTTACCCCCAATGCCCTTTATCCAAACAAACTCTCCATCACTACTATATTTAGCAATAAATATATCCTTTGCACCAAAGTTTCTTATAGTGGCTTTGTCTCTGTTTACTAAAATATTATTGAAAGGCTTTGCATAAAATAAATCTAAAGTTTTGGTCTCATAACTACCGGCTATATGAATATTACCAAGATGATCTACTACTATACTAGTATTTGCCTTCCAATATTTTTCAATAGAATTCTGAGAACCATTTATAGATTTTGCCCATTGAGCATTTCCGTTTGCATCATACTTTACTAAAAAA